>JAHBYK010000013.1 GCA_019635965.1 Parvibaculum sp.
TGCCTCAAGCACGACGACGGAGAAGCCTCGTTCAGCGAGATGGAGCGCAGCGGAGAGGCCCGTATAACCCGCGCCTATGATGCAGACATCGGCGCGAATGCCGCCTTCAAGCGGCGTGACCGGCGGGGCTTCGTTCGCGGTGGCGGCGTAGTAGGAGGCGGGCCAGGGCATGGATCAGATTTCAACCCTCTCGTCCCGGCGATCATCGGCATAGATGTCGCAAAGATCGAGGCAGGCCTCGAAGGGCGCGCTGTCGAGCGTGTATTCGAGCGCGTCCTCGTCTTCCCAGTCGCTCTGGAACACGACGCGGCCATCCACTTCCTCGATGCGCGAGCCAAGGAAGCCGCGCGGCGGATTGCGATCGAATTCGCGCTCCTTGTAGGCGCGAAGCTGGGTGAGGATGTGGTCTGCCTGCGAGGTTTCGAAGGTAATCCTGAGGGCGATAGCCATGTCTGCTCCTTGCCTGTCCCGTCCTTTGCGGCGGGGTCTTGCGTGTTTGTTGCGCGGTTCTATAGCACAACAGGCGGGTGCGGCGCTTTCGCGCTTTGCCGCAACGCGGGGGCACGGCAGAATGGCATAAAAGAGACCATAAAATCAGGGAGGTTGCGGCAGATGGCACGGTTGAAGGGCAAGGTGGCGCTGGTGACGGGCGCGGCGAAGGGCATCGGCGCGGCGACGGCGAGGGTTCTCGCGCGCGAGGGCGCCAAGGTGGTCTGCACGGATGTGGACGAAACGGCCGGGATCGCGGTTGCCGACGACATTTCCGATGCGGGCGGCGAGGCGGTCTTCATGCAGCAGGACGTGGTGAGCGAGGCGCAATGGGAAGCCGCGGTGAAGCTCGCGGAGGACCGTTTCGGCGGGCTGCATGTGCTCGTCAACAATGCGGGCATCGCGCCGGAGGGCGGGCCGATCGAGGAAAAGACGCTCGCTTCCTGGCGGCGCACCATCGAGATCGATCTCGACAGCGTTTTTCTCGGCTGCAAATACGGCATCCGCACGATCAAGAAATATACCGCCAAGGGCGGCATGGGCGGCTCGATCATCAATCTCTCGTCGATCCTCGGCCTTGTCGGCCAGCCCAATGCGAGCGACTACAATGCGGCGAAAGGCGGCGTGCGGCTGCTGACGAAATCGGCGGCGCTCGAATGTGCGGAAGCCGGATACAACATCCGCGTGAACTCGGTGCATCCGGGCTATATCGACACGCCGATGGTGGCCGATGCGCTCAATCGCGGCGTGGTGAGCGGGCAGGCGGTGGGCCCGAACGAGATGCGCGAATTGCTGACCATGCTGCATCCGATCGGCCGGCTTGGCGTCGACACCGAAATCGCCAATGCGATCCTGTTCCTGTCGAGCGACGAATCGAGCTTCATGACGGGAACGGAGGTCGTGGTGGACGGGGGCTATACCACCCGGTAGGGCCTCAACGCGGGCTGGGCATCAGCAGGGCGCGCTGATCCTGGCCCGGGTCCGGCGCGAAAGCCGCCTGAGCGAGCGTGATGATTGCCGCCGCGGTCAGGGCGCAGGCGACAAAGGTCAGGAATTTGCGAGTCCGGCGCGACATACCGCCTTCTCCTCCAGCAAGTTCCGAAAGACTGCCACCGGCCGCGCCCCGCCGCCATTGGACCAAGCGCCGCAGGGGGAGGGCGCTCAGGGTTTACACCGGCGGCGGCATATGGGTACAACCAGCGGACGCGGCCCGGAGGGGCCCATCCGGCCCCCCGAGAGGCGGCAGGGCACCATTCCAGCGGCGACGGGAGAGCTTCGTGAACAAGACCGAAATTCAGCGCATCGAGAAATTCCTGCGCCAGAAATTCCAGCTTCCCTCGATCATCGTCCGCCAGCGGCCGCAGAAGGACGATTCCGCCGAAGTGCATATCGGCGAGGAATTCATCGGCGTGATTTTCCGCGATGAGGACGAGGGCGAAGTGTCCTACGCCTTCAATATGGCCATTCTCGACATCGATCTCGAGTGAGCCTAGTCGGCAACCGATCCCTGTAGACCTTCCACCGGCTCGATGGCGGCGAAGCGGTCCACCAGCGCGGTGACTTTGCGGTCGATCTCGCGCCAGCGATCGAGGTGATGCCGCTTGAAGCGGTAGTTGAGTTCGAGGTTCTGGCCGAGCAGCACCGAGCGGTAGCAGTTCGGGCTTTCGATCAGGGCGGTGCGGCGGTCGCAGATCAGCAGGGCGACGCGGTCTTCGGCGTCCTTGCCGACGAGCAGATCCTGATTGGCGTAGCCCGTATTGTCGCGGAAGCGAAAGAGCTGAAGCCCGTCCGGTCCTTCCTCGGGCTGCACCGATTCAAGATATTTCGAATAGACATCCTTCAGCCGCCGCGCCGAGCTGAGCGCGGCATCGCGCTGGCTGAGCGAGAAATAGACGACATCCGAACGGATGGAATTGTCGGCGAAACTTTCCTGCAGCTCCGGCGCATAGGGCTGGAGATCGGGCAGGAGGGCGTGCATGTCGACCACGCTCATGCGGCCGCCGCCGCGCTGGACCGGGTAGCGCGTGTAGTTTTCGGGGATCACGAAACGCTGGCCGGCGATGAGGTATTCGATGCTGACGCTGGCGCTGCTGGCGCGCGCGTCACGGCCGAGCAGCTCGGCTGGCGTCGGGCCGAAATAGTAATAGAGAAAGATCACGGAAAAGGTCAGGACGCCGGCGAAGACCAGCAGGGGGATCATCCAGGCCGGGCGCTCATGAACCAGCTCGTCGTCTGTCTGTCTGCCTCGCGCCAAGCCGCCGCCCTCTCGCCACTGGCCCAATTCGTTCCGCTTTGAAACAGCCCCGGCGCAATCCGGCACGCGCTATCGGCGACACGGCCACGGGCCGCCCGGCGCTGCTTCAGCGTCATTCTTATAACCCGCTGAAATTAAAAGATCATTTCAAATCGGCAGGGCTGCGGAGGGAGGCGGGCGGGGCTGGTATGCGGCTTGCGGACAGGGGGGCATGACCCGTTTCGTTTTCAAATCGCTGATTGTCGCAGGCGCCTTCCTGTTCTTCGGGGGCCACCTTCCCATGCCGGAAGGGCGCGCCGGGGGTACGCCTGCCGCCAATCTGATGACGAGCCTTGCCGATCCCGCGCTGATCGGCCTGCTCGATGAACGGGCCGTGCCGGAATTCGTGGTCGCGGCTGCCGAGGAGCGAGCCGCCGCGATCGCACATCGTTTCATCGAGGGGGTCGAAGCCGGCCGCCGATAAGGGCCGGACGACAGCAGCAGGGGCTTTCAGGGGCATATGAGTCAGTTGGCGACATTGTTTTTTGCGATCGCGACCGGGTTCGTCGCGGCGGGGCTCACGAGCAGCTTCTACCGGCTCGTCACCAAGAAACCGCCGAGCTTCCAGCTCACGTCACATTCCGTCGCGGGGCAGATCATCGGCGTGTTCACGCTGGTTCTGGCGGGGCCGACGGTGATCCTGCGCAATGCGCTCCGGGCGCAGGTGTTCGAGAACCGCCCGCCATTCTGGATGCTGCTGTCGGGCTGCATCGCAACCTTCTGGAGTTTCCTCTCCGGCGTCTTTCTTCTCGGCCTGATGCTCTCGATGTAATCAGGCCCGGCGGCGGCGCATGACGCGGCGTCCAAGCGATGCCGCAACGAGCGCGCCGATGCCGCCTGCTATCGCCCAGACCCATTGCAGCGCGAGGAGGACCAGGTTCCACGCCGTCTTGAAGGCGCGGAGGCTCGTCTTGCCGGTGATCTCCATGATGCCGCGCGTCTTGGTGCCATATTTGGCGGTCATCTTGCTGACGCTGGCGAGGTCTTCCGTATTCTCCACATAGCGCATCAGGCGGACGGTTTCGGCCGGGCCCGCGGCGCGCTCGATCGCCGCAACATCGTCGAGAACGGGCATGACGCGGGCAAGCGAAATGCCATCGGCATAGGAAGTGACGGCGCGGCGCGTGGCGGCGCTGTCGGCGAGATCGACGGCGCGCAAGGTGTCGCCGAGCTTGTCGAAATTCATCGCCTCGTTGAGAAGGCGCGTCATGTCGCGGGCAAAGCCTGCGGTGACCGTGCCGGCCTTGCGGGCGACCTTCAGAACGGAAACGCCGACGCGGGCGGGAAGGCCGCCGCCGCCCGTTGCCACGGTTGCCGTGGTGGCGGCGAGGCCGACAACGGAGAGGCCGAGGATCATCGTCGAATAATCCTCGCCGCGAACGAGCTTCGTTCCTTCGGTGCCGATGTCGCGGATGTCGCCGACCACGGTGAGGTCGGACGCGAGGGCGCCCATGAAGGCGGGCGTGTCTTCGCCGGTGCCGGTGACGAAGCCCGTCACGAAGCTGCTCGTGTTGCGGGCGGCGCGGCGGGCGAAGGCGTTTTCGGCTTCGAGACGCACCTGCGTCGCCGGGTCGAGCGGCATGTCCATGAAGGCCGCGATTTCGGCATACATGGCGGCATCGTCCCAGGCTTTTGCCGCGAGCGCCGCATCGACGCGCTGGCTCAGATCCTCGGGGCTCGTCCTTGAGGCGAGTTCGGCGCGGATGAAAGGTTCGTCGGGGATGGCGTCTTCATCGACATAGGCATCGAGCAGGCCGCGCTCGAATGCGAGCATGAAGGCAAGCGGCAGGGCCAGCAGGAAGAAGACGAGGCTGAACAGAAAGCGCATTTACAGATAGCCCTTGTCGCTCCGGCGGGGCGCGAGGCGCCCGGCCGCTCATGCCGCATGACAAGAGTGGGCCATGATGCGCCGATGCGCAACCCGCCCGCCCTCAAGCGGCCTCAGCCGCCCACCGGGCCGCCATTCTTTGCGGTGATGACGACGATCGAAGGGCGGGGCGGCATGGCGGGATCGAAATCGGGCCAGCGCGTCGCCGGATCATCGAAGGTGGAGGCCCGCTCGAAGCCCTTGTAGTTTTTCGCGCCGTCCGCAGCCGGATGCTGAACGGCAACGAAAAGCGTCGTGCCATCGGGCGTGAAACAGGGGCCGCAAAGCTCCGCGCCGACGGGCGTGCGGAAGATCTGACGCGCGGTGCCGCGTTTGCCGCCGGCGGTGGCAAGCGCATAGAGCCCGTCGGCGGTGCCGGAAGCGGCGGCCCAGCCCGAGCCCTGATCGGTGGCGACCCAGAGACGCCCCTTCGCATCGACCGCGACATTGTCCGGGCAGGCAAACCAGCCGTTTTCGCCGGTTTCGGGATTCCATGCGGCGCCAATGGCGGGGTCGGAGGGATCGCCGCACTTCACGAGGAGAGTCCAGGTGAAGGCGGTGGAGGCGTGATCGCCGCCCTGCGGCTCCATCTCGACGATCTGGCCCCAGAGATTTCCGGGGCGCGGGTTGACGGCGTCCGTCTCCGTGCGCTCCTTCGAATTGGTGAGGGCGACATAGATCTTGCCGGTGAGGTCGTTCGGTTCGACATCTTCCGGGCGGTCGAGCGGCGTCGCGCCCAGAATATCGGCGGCGCGGCGCGTTTCGATCAGCACGTCGGCCTGCGAGGTAAAGCCGTTCGATTCATCGAGACCGTTTTCGCCAAAGGTGAGCGGCATCCAGGTGCCGGTGCCATCTTCCGCAAAGCGCGCGACATAAAGCGTGCCTTCATCGAGCAGGTTGGCGTTTTCCTCGCGGTTCCGCTGCACCTTGTTCGCGGTGACGAATTTGTAGAGATATTCGAAGGCCTGATCGTCGCCCATATAGACGGCGAGGCGGCCATCCTTCGTGATCGCGTTCTCGCAGCCTTCGTGCTTGAAGCGGCCAAGCGCGGTGCGCTTCACAGGCGTCGAGGCGGGATCAAGCGGATCGACTTCGACGACCCAGCCATAGCGGTTCGGCTCGCGCGGTTCGGCGGCGAGATTGAAACGCTGGTGGAAATAGCCCCAGGGATAGGAACGGCTGCCGGGCACGCCGAGGCGTTCGTGATTTGCGGCTTCGGCAGGATCGGCGTTCTCGCCGAGGAAGTAGAAATTGAAATTCTCTTCCGACATGAGCCATGTGCCCCAGGGCGTGATGCCGCCGGCGCAGTTGTTGAAGGTGCCCATGACGCGGCGTCCTGTGGGGTCTTCGTTCGTTTGCAGGCGGGGATGACCGGCGGCTGGGCCGGAGAGGGTCATCTGCGTTGCGAGCGGCGTGAGACGGCGGTTGTATTCGCTGTCGCGCACGACCTGCCATTTGCCATCGGCGCCGCGCATGATCTCGATAATGCTGCCGCCATGCGCCGCCATAGAAATATCGACGATCTCGCGCGTGTAGAAAGCCGCCGGATTGTCCGCCGGGTAGCCGGGATACATCAGTTCGTCATTGGTATATTCGTGATGAACGCAGAGCAGGCCGCGATCGCTCGCGCCGGATCCGAAGGGCAGCGGCACGAAGCCGATATAGTCGTTGTTGTAGCCGAATTGCGCGAGCTGCGCGGCGGCGCTCTGATTGCGCACATCGAATGCCGGCGCGTCCTTCAGGACAGGGTCGCCCCAGCGGATCAGGATTCCGGCATCGTGACCGGCGGCGACATGATGATCGCCGTCGACGCCGTGGGGGACGGGCTCGAAGCCGAATATGCCGCCGGGGTCAGCCTTCGGTGCCTCGTCGCAGGCGGCGAGTGAAAGAATGGCCGGAGAGGCGGAAGCGAGGAGCGCGGCCTTGCCCATGCCGGCGAGGAAGCCGCGCCGCGCGATGCGGCGGTTCCAGAGTTCGGCGAGCGAGGGGGATGTCTCGCGGGCGACGGGGCGGTCGTCCAGTTCCTCGAATTGCTCGCCGAAGGATTTATCGTCCGCCATTGCCGCCTCCCTGTGGTGCCGCCCCGATGGTAAGGGGCGGTTTTGACCCTGCGATGACAACCTTTTCGGGCGGTGGCCGCAAGTCTCGTATCGCGGGGCGGGGCATGGCATATTGCCCGGCAAAGCAATGATTTCACGGAGGACTACCGATGCCCGTCTATGCCATTGGCGACAGAAAGCCGATCCTGCCCGCGCAGGGCGAATACTGGATCGCCCCCAATGCGGAAGTCATGGGCAATGTGAAGCTCGAGAAGAATGCCAGTGTCTGGTTCGGCGCGGTGCTGCGCGGCGACAACGAGCTCATCACCATCGGCGAGAACTCCAATGTGCAGGACGGATCGGTGCTGCATACCGACCCCGGTTCGCCGCTGACCATCGGGCGCAATGTAACGATCGGGCATATGGTGATGCTGCATGGCTGCACCATCGGCGAGGGGAGCCTGATCGGCATCGGCAGCATCATTCTCAACAATGCCAAGATCGGGAAAGGCTGCCTGATCGGCGCGAATACGCTGATCGCGGAGGGGAAGGAAATTCCCGACCATTCGATGGTGCTCGGCTCGCCGGGCAAGATCGTGCGGACGCTCGACAAGGAAATGTCCGAGGCGCTTCGCCTGTCCGCCGACCATTATGTCGAGAACTGGAAGAAATATGCCGCCGGGCTGAAGCGGGTCGATTGATGCGCGCCATCCTTCTCGCGGCTGCCTTCCTTCTTGCCGCGCTTTCGGGCTGCGGCGGAGAGGAGGCGCGGCGGGCCGTGATCGAAACGCGGGATGGTGCAACCCATTCCTTTTCGGTCGAGCTGGCCCTGACGCCGGAGGAGCAGCGGCAGGGGCTGATGTATCGCCGCGAGCTGGCGGAGGATGCAGGGATGCTTTTCTTCTATCCGGCCTGCGCGCGCGCCGCCTTCTGGATGAAGAACACCTATATTCCGCTCGACATGATTTTCATCGCGGCGGACGGCGAGATCGTCAGGATCGCACGGATGACCGAGCCGGAGACGCTCGATGTTCACGACAGTCTCATCCCGGTCAATGGCGTTCTCGAGGTGAATGGCGGGCTGACGCAGCGTCTCGGCATCGAGGAAGGGGATGTCCTGCGGCATCCCTGGTTCGGCGAAGGCGGGCGGGCTACTTGCGGCTGACTTTATCGGCTAGACTGCGCCAAACGGCTATTCCGGCAAAAGCAGCATAAGGGGAGGCATCATGAGCCAGGCAAAGGCAGCGCCGCAGGAAGCACAGGAAGTTCTCTACGAGGTGGACGGCCACATCGCCACCATCACGCTCAATGCGCCCGAGCGCATGAACACGATTTCGGGTCCGATGCTGAACCAGCTGACCGCGCGGCTGCAGGAAGCGGATGCGGACCCGCAGGTGCGCTGCGTGATCCTGACCGGTGCGGGGCGCGCCTTCTGCGCGGGGCTCGATCTGCGGGCACAGACGCAGGGCGGCGGACTTTCCATCGGTTCGAGCGGCGGCGTGACCTCGACGACGCTCGATCTCAAGAACACGCCGCCGACGGTGCTTCAGGAAATGGAGACGCCGACGATCTGCGCAATCAATGGCGGCGCGGCCGGCTATGGCATGGATACGGCGCTCGGCTGCGACATCCGCATCATGGCGCGCTCGGCGAAGCTCGCGGCAGCCTTCTGCAAGCGCGGCCTCGTGCCGGAATCGGGCGGCACTTGGTATCTGCCGCGGCTGATCGGCTGGTCGAAGGCGGCGGAACTGATCTTCACGGGCCGCACGCTCAATGCGGAGGAAAGCGTTGCCTGGGGGCTCGCCTCGCAGGTGGTGGACGATGCCGAGCTGATGCCGCGGGCGCGGGCGATGGCAGCCGAGATCGCGGGCAATGCGCCGCTCGCGGTGCGCGCCGCCAAGCGCATGATGCGGATGGGTCTCAACGAGCCGTTCCCGGAACATGTGCATCATGTCTATCTGCAACTTCTGCCGCTGATGCGGACGGAAGATGTGAAGGAAGGCATGATGGCCTTCGTGGAGAAGCGGGCGCCCGAGTTCAAGGGTCGCTGAGGCGGGGGCAGCCGAGGCGGCAGCTCCGATGCGGCGGAGAATCTGAGGCAGATGACGGCGGGTCATGCCGCGCGATGCGCGGCGGGAAAGGCGAAGCGGACAGCGTGGACATGGTTCACGCTGTTGCTTTCCCTTGCCACCTTCATCGCGGCCGCGCCGCTTCGCGCGGCGGAATTTTCCGGCGGCTATGACGGGATCGCGGAGGCGGCGGGCATGGCGCTGACGCTGAGCGAGGTGGAGCGGCGAGTCGTCGGGCGGCTGACACTTCCATCCGGCACGGCCTATACGTTGAATGGCGAGCGCGCGCGGGCAGGCGATGGCGACGCGCAAGGTGCGCTCCGCGTGGCGGGCGCCAGCGAGGACGGCGCGTTCTTCCATATGGAGGAGCGGCCGCTCGGGCTGCAATTCCTGTTCATTCCGGCACGCACGGATGGCACGCCCGATCTCGCGGTGGCGCGGGAATATTCGTTCCTGAAGCGCGGCGTCCGGCCGACCGTACCGCAGCAGGCCGAGAGCAGATACAAGCCCGCGCCGGAAGAGGCGGCCGACATCGTCACCTTCATCGACGGCTTCCGCAGCTGGTCGCCTGCCGATACGGCGCGGCATTATGCATCGCTGCCCGACAAGGCGCGGGGGCTGCTGCTGCTCTACGACCATGCGACGGCGGAACTCATGTGGCGCCTCTGCGAGGCGCGGCCCGAGGCGGGTACGCTGACGGCATCGCGGCTTGCCGAAATACAGGACCGGCAGCAGACGGATTGCGAAACCTATCTGCCGCTCGTGGAAGCGGCGCGGAAGGGCGGGCTGTTTCCGGAATTCCTGAGGCGGTCGCTGTTTCAACTGGAGCTGGTGCGCGCGACGGCGCTTTGCGACCGGGGCGAGACGCCCGCAGCGCGATGCGCGGATGTGAGCGCGCTGGCGGCGCCGCTCGTGCTGCGCTGGCGCCGCGCGGATGCGATCATGCGCGATCTTGCACAGGCGGGCGGGGTGACGGTGCCGGAGACAGCGGCACCGGCTCCGGCGGCGGCCGTGGCCACCGCGGCAGATTCCGCGCAGGCAGAAGCGCCGGCCGCGGCACCCGCAATCCGCACAGGACGCGGGATGCCGCTGCCGCTTATCCGTCCGGGTGCGGAGGATCAGGGCGTTTCCGACTTCGAGCCCGATGTCTCGACGATCACCTTGCAGGCGGTCAAGACCTACCGTCTGCCGCTGGCGCGGCCCTGAGGATCAGGCCGCGATTTCGACGAGCTGGATTTCGAAGGTGAGGTCTTCGCCCGCGAGCGGGTGGTTCGCATCGAGGCGGACGGCGGTGGCGGTCACTTCGGTGATGACGAGGCCGATCTCGCGCCCGTCCTGGCCCGTCGCGGTGAGGCGCATACCGGGCTGCGGATCGAGGCCGGGCGGCAATTCGCCGAGCGGTACGTCCTGCACGAGACGCGGATCATGATCGCCATAGGCGTCGGCGGAGGCGACGGTGAAGCTCTTGGTTTCGCCGGGCTCCATGCCGAGCACGGCATTTTCAAAACCGGCGATCACCATCTGGCTGCCGATCGAAAATTCTATGGGTTCGCGCTCGCGGCTCGTGTCGAACACGGAGCCGTCGTTCAAGGTGCCGGTGTAGTGGACGCGCACCGTGTCGCCATTCTTCGCTGCCATTGCAATGCCTTTCCGTGCGCGCCCTGCCGCGCTTCGTATGTGTTTCCGGCGATGAAATGAAAAAGGGCTTTCCGGCAGAACACCGGAAAGCCCCCAAATCATCGGCAGGAAGGACGTTATCACTCCCGCCGCTGCGTGGCCACCTCGCGGCGGCAAATTTTCGACGCGAATTCCCTTAGAAGGAGCGGCGCCAGACGCGGCGGATCTTCGCGTCGACTTCAGGCCCCATCGAACTCCAGGCGGTGCGGTCGCGCGTCGTGTCGGCGATGAACATGGTGTCGGTGCGGCCGATATACTGGCTGAGATCGTTGAGAAGGCCGGCGGCCGTTGCGTCGGTGTTCACGCACCAGACATTGGGCGCGAGCTTGTAGGCAGGCCCGAGCGACATGATCGCCTGCTCGAGCGGGCCGGCGAAGCGCGCCTTGATGTCCATGACGATGATGAAATTCGCCGTGTCGGGCTGGCGGCGGCGGTCGATCTGGCCCTTGCCGGGACCATAGGCCGGACGCTGGCCCTGCGATGCGGGCGTGGCCGGCTGGCGGGCCGCCATGTCATGCGCCGCATCGGCATCAGGTTCGGGTTCGGGCGAGACATCGGGTTGCCGGGCGGGTACATCCGCCGCGCCGGCATCCCCCGTCTCGTCAGTCATGTCTTCCGCGGGTGCGGCGTCCTGACTGACGGGCGTTTCGGACTGGCTGGTTTCGGGGAGAGCCGCATCGGCAGGAGCGGCGTGGAAGAGTTCCGCAAAGGCGGGAATGTCGGCGGCATAGCGCCACATGGTCGCGCCGGCGGGCGTGCCTTCGGGCGCAAGCAGGCTGTGCTCGGCGACGCGGCCTTCCGCGACATAGGCTTTCATGGCCTCGAAGCTGTAGGGGCCATAGACCTTGTCGCCATATTTCAACACCCAGCGATGCTGCTGTGCGGCTGCTATCTGAGCATTCACGTCGGGAGATGTTTCCGCTGGATAAGCCATGATCGATACGCCGCGGCCTTTGCCGCCTTCCGGGTAAGAGACTGGTTCCGCCGATTTTTACCGGCTTTTGGTTACCGCAAGGTCAACGCGAGAGCGCTTGATGCGGCAGGGCCGAGGGGGCAAAGTCGGCGCAAGCGCGGATATCCGCGAAATAACTGGTTAACCTGAACTTAACGGGAAGCGCCGATGACCGAATTCTGCACCACCGAACGCGACGGCCATGTGCTCGTCGTCACCATCAACCGCCCGGAGCGCATGAACGCGCTGCATCCGCCCGCGAATTTCGAACTGGAAAAAGTGTTCGACGATTTCGCCAGGGACGACGATCTGTGGGTGGCGATCGTGACGGGCGCGGGCGACCGCGCCTTCAGCGCGGGCAACGATCTGCGCTGGCAGGCCGAAGGCAACAAGATGGAAGTGCCGAAAACGGGCTTTGCGGGCCTCACCGCGCGCTACGATCTCAACAAGCCGGTGATCGCGGCCGTGAACGGCGTCGCCATGGGCGGCGGATTTGAAATCGCGCTCGCCTGCGATCTCATCATCGCGTCGGAAAATGCCGTCTTTGCGCTGCCGGAGCCGAAGGTCGGTCTCGCGGCGCTGGCGGGCGGTCTGCACCGTCTGCCGCGCCAGATCGGCGTGAAGCAGGCGATGGGCATGATCCTGACCGGCCGCCAGGTGCCGGCGAAGGAAGGCAAGGAACTCGGCTTCGTGAACGAGGTGGTGCCGGCGGCAGAGCTGATCGCCGCGGCAAAACGCTGGGCGAAGCTGATCGAGGAATGTTCGCCTATGTCGATCCGTGCCTCGAAGGAGTCGGTCTACAAGGGGCTCGACGAGGCCAATCTTCAGAAGGCGATCGAGGGCAAGTATCCGGCGGTGGCCGCGCTCTTCAAGAGCGAGGATCTGATCGAAGGGCCACGCGCCTTCGCCGAGAAGCGAAAGCCTGTCTGGAAGGGCAAGTAAGCCTGCCCAAAAAACAACCGGCCCTGCCGCGGGGGGAGCGGCAGAGCCGGCCTCGACAGGACCAGACTCCGAGTTGGGGGGCGGCGGAGTCCGGTCAGCAGGTCAATTGATCGCGGCGGTCGGTTCCTCCTTGGATGCTGATACGGCCGCGGTCAGACCATCTTCGACGCCCGGGCGAAGCGACGGCGCGGGCGATTTCTTCTCGATTGCGGCAAGGAACGGCGCCTTCTCGCCAACAGGCGGCAGGGGCTGGTTCTTCACCGCGACACGGGCGGCGCTCGCGTCGAGATTGACCCAGATGTAAGGCCGCTCTTCCGACTGGCGCTTGATCCACTGATAGGGCGTGTCGGACCAGATCGCGATGTCCCAGGTCTTGTTGTCGAGCACGAACTCGCCGCGATCCGTCCTGACGAGCAGCACGGCATGGCCGTCGCCATTCCATTCGCGCACGACGGAGACGAGCAGGTTCTCCGGCGACCAGCCGCGCTGGATCAGCAGGCGGCGCTTTTCGAGCGCAAAGTCCTCGCAATCGCCGCCGCGCTCATCAGGGAAGGCCCACCATTCGGCGCGGCCATAGAGATCGATGTCGTCGATCTGCGGAACAGAGCGGTTCACATATTCGTTGACCTGCGACAGCTCGAGCCATTTTTCAGGCGTCATGGCGGCGGGCTTCGGCGTGTCGGTGCCGCCCGCACATTCATCCGGGTGACGGATGCAGAATCCGATATAGCCGAAAGGCGGCGCAACCTGCTGATAGGTCGGCATGTTCGCGGCGATAAGCCGGACGCCGCCCTGCTGCGGCACGAAGGCCGAGCTCTTGATGCTGCCGACATATTCCGGCGACTGACAACCCGCGAGCAGCGCCAGAGCGCCTGCTGCCATCATGAATTTCTTACGCCACGACATGATACCACCCAACATTCGTCGTCTTGAGTGGAACAATGGCAGGGATGAATTTGTGGCCGTTTAAATCCGGGACGCGAATTTGAGGCAAATACCGCTCAAACTTGAGGCGGGTTTTCGTAAAATTCGAACGAAATCAAATTGACTAAAATTGCGCGGATCGGGACCGGCGAAAAAGCCCTTTGTTTCCAGCGCTTTTTAAGGCGTGCGACGGCGAAAGGGCGCGCGGCGCGGCGCAAGGAAAGGGCACCGGAAAGGCCGTTTCCGGCCTCCGGTTATGGATCAAAAAAATTTTTGCAAAACTTCCCGTCAGCGCGAGCGGGCGCCGTCGAACGTGTCCGAATCCGATGTCAATGTGCTGCGGATGAGGGCGATCGTTGCCTGGCGCTCCTTGCGCTTGGTGTTGGCGAAGGCGGGCTGCTGAAGGGCCGCAAGCGCGGCGGCGCGGGCTTTCGCGGTATCCATCAGCGCGGCGGCGGGGACCACCTCGTCGAGATAGCCGACGGCGGCGGCCTCTGCCGGGCCATAGATCCGGGCCTGGGTGACGGCTTCGCTGAAGCGGTTGCGGGCGAGGCGGTCGCGGGCAAGCTCGATGCCGAACACGGGCATGGTCATGCCGATGGCGACTTCGGGCAGGCCGATGCGGAAATCGCCCTCCGTGCCGATGCGCGTGTCGCCCGCAAGGAGCAGCAGGCCGCCGGCCGCGAGCGAATGGCCGGTGCAGGCCATGATGACGGGCAGGGGATATTCGTAGAGTTTCAGCAGCAGTTCCGCGCCGGCGGTGACGAGCTTGCGGACATTTTCAGGCCCCGAGCCCATCACATCGAGATCGAAACCGGCACAGAACCGCTTTTCGCGGCCCGCGATCAGCACCGCCTTCGCCTTGCTCTGCGCCTCGTCGAGCGCCGCGTTCAGGGCGCCGATCATGGCGTGGCCGAGCGCATTGGCGCGGCCGTCATCCATGGTGAGGATGGCGATATCGTTCTCGAAGGCGGTATTGAGCGGTCCGGACATGACTTCCCCCTGTTGTTCCGGGGCAGTCTAGTGCGGCGGGGCGCTTTCGTCAGCCGAAGGGGCGGGAAAGGGCGGTGGCCTTTTCCGGGATGTCGGTGAACTGGATGCCCACGCCTTCTTCCGTGTGACGGACGATGCGGCCCGACATCCGGCCGATCGACACCTCGGTGCCGATGGGCGGGCGGTTTTCGATCGCCACCTGGGCACCGCCGAGCGACATGTCGATGATGCGGCAGGGGATGGAATGGCCGTCGGAGAGGGTGAGGACGGAACTTTCCTCAAGCCCGGCCTCGCCAGGCGCATAGCGCGCGAAGGCACGGCGGGCGGAGATTTCGAGCTTTTCACCGCGTGCAATCGCCTCAAGGCGCTGACGCAGGCGCTCGCGGCGGGGGCCGGCGATGGAGGTCTCGATGGCGAAGCCGCCTTCATAGCAACGGACGACCTTGCCTTCGAAGCGGCCATAATCGTCGAGATAGACGATGATCTGGGCACCCGGATCGAGCACAATGTCGGTGGTGAGGGCGATGCCGCCCAGCGACATGTCACGAATGGAGCAGGTGTGTTCCGATCCATCCGGCGCGAGGAAGCGGCCCCTGGCTTCAAAGGCTACGCGCGGATATTTACGGCGTTCATCGTGGTCGGACTGCATTGGTCTGCCTGCAAAGAGTCGACGGCGCGAATGCGCAGAATTCTGTTCCCGGCAGGATAAGGGGAACAGAGTTAATGAAATTCTACCCGCGCCCTCCTTACGGGCGAATATTTGCCCGTTTCGGGCTTAAAATAGCGGCCTTGTCTCTGAAATTGACGCTTGCGTCAGCTTCGGCGATTCCCGACAATCGGACAAAATCCGGCCAATAGCGGAATCGGGCGAGGCACTGGCAGTGAAGTGCTGGTCCTGGGCCGTTGCAATTTGCAGGATGGCGCCCGGCACAGCGTTGAATCAGCAGTCACAGCCGGCAAAAGGGATCGGGAACAGCGTAATGAGCGAATTCGACTACATCATCATCGGCGCGGGAAGTGCGGGCTGCGTTCTGGCCAATCGCCTTTCCGAGAATCCTTCGAACAAGGTTCTGCTGCTCGAGGCGGGCTCGAAGGACTCCAATTTCATGATCCATATGCCGGCCGGCGTCGGCAAGCTGATCGGTACCGACCTGGCCAACTGGTGCTACGACACCGAAGGCCAGCCCTATCTGAACAACCGCAAGCTCTACTGGCCGCGCGGCAAGGTGCTGGGCGGTTCGTCCTCGATCAACGGCATGATCTATATCCGCGGCCATGCGCGCGACTACGACATGTGGCGCCAGCTCGGCCTCGAAGGCTGGGGCTTTGCCGATGTGCTGCCCTATTTCCGCCGGTCGGAAGGCAATGAGAATGGCAACAGCGCCTTTCACGGCGGCGATGGCCCGCTCGGCGTCAGCAATCCGCGCAAGACGAATGTGCTGTTCGATGCCTTCGTGGAGGCGGGCAAGCAGGCCGGCCACCCCTATACGGACGACTTCAACGGCCCGCAGCAGGAAGGCGTCGGCCCCTATCAGCTCACCATCAAGAACGGCCAGCGTTGCAGCGCCGCCAAGGGCTATCTCGTTCCGGCGCTGAACCGGCCGAACCTCACGGTCGAAGTGGAGGCGCTGACCTCGCGCATCCTGTTCGAGGGCAAGAAGGCCGTCGGCGTGGAATACACGCAGAAGGGCGAAACCAAGACCGCCAAGGCGGGCAAGGAAATCGTGGTGTCGGGCGGCGCGGTGAACACGCCGCAGATCCTGCTGCTGTCGGGCATCGGCAAGGGCGACTATCTGCGCAAGTTCGGCATCGACGTGGTGGCCGATCTGCCGGGCGTCGGCCAGAACCTTCAGGACCATCTCGACTGCGTCGTCATCAACGAATGCACGCAGCCGATCACGCTGCACAGCACGGTGAGCAATCCGCTGAAGCAGCTGATGAGCGGTATGCAGTACACGTTCTTCAAGACCGGTCTTGCGACCTCGAACGGGCTCGAGAGCGGCGGCTTCCTGAAGACGCGGCCGGAACTCGAAATTCCCGATATCCAGCTGCATTTCGTGGCGGCGATGATGCGCGATCATGCGCGGATCAAATCCGACCGGCATGGCTTCACGGTGCATATCTGCCAGCTCCGCCCGGAAAGCCGCGGCTATATCGCGCTCAAATCGACCAATCCGGCCGATCATGCGCTGATCCAGCCGAACTATCTGGAATCCGAATATGACCGCAAGGTGATGCGCGACGGCGTGCGCATGGTGCGCAACATCATCGCGCAGCGCGCGATGGACCCCTATAGGGGCCCGGAATTCTGGCCGGGTGCGGGCAAGCAGTCGGATGCCGAAATCGACGCCTGGATCCGCGAGACGGCGGAGACGATCTATCATCCGGTCGGCACGGCGAAGATGGGCAACGATCCGATGGCAGTGGTCGATGCGAAGTGCCGTGTGCACGGGCTTCAGGGCCTTCGCGTGGTCGATGCATCGGTGATGCCGACGCTGGTGGGCGGCAACACGAATGCGCCGACGATCATGATCGCGGAGAAGATTTCCGACGACATGCTGGGCAAGCCGCCGCTGCCGGCCGAGCATGTGACGATCGCGGAAGACCGCGTGGGCCACGCGGCCTGATCGCCGCTTCGGGCAAAACAAAAGCCGGTGTCGCAGGACACCGGCTTTTTTGTTGTCCGGCAGGCTTCGGCCTAGCCCAGTTCTTCCTTGCCCTGGACGGGCGCCTTCACAAGACGCAGATAGGAGCGTTCGCTGCGCAGAGGCGCGCGGCTGCGGCTTGCATGGCTTGCAAGGCTCGCGACGGCGACGGGCGGCTTTTCGGCGAGGATGCGCCGGGCGACGGTTTCGGCATCCTTCTGGGGCGAGCGCATCCGCTCCGGATCGAGGCGGCGCAGGCGGTCGATCCACTGGCGCGCGAACATGCGGTCGCCGATCCAGGGAAAGCGGTCGATGGGAACGGCGGCGCCGAGCACGCGGCTCATCGAACCGTCTTCATGGGCGAGCGGCAGCAGGATCATCTCGAAGGTTGCTTCGCGGCCGTCATTCGTGGCGGCGGTGTATTCGACGACGGAGATGGTGGCGTTCACCGTGACGTCATTGAGCGCGGCCTTCAGGTTTTCGGCACATTCGCCGGACCACATGGAGAGCAGGTTGTGGCCGCGAAATTCCATGCCATAGGTGCTGCACAGGCCGGTGCCGGCGAGACGGAAGCGCCAGGTGTCGCGGTCCTTGCGCTCGAGAATGAACACATAGGGAAGGACGCGGCGAATATCGCCCGGTTCGATTTCCGCACGGCGCGGCGCCGGACGTCCGGCGCGCAGCCCGTTCCAGTAATCGAAGAGAATCTGGTTGTTCCTGTGCTTCATAGCCCTCGACCCCGCCGCACTGTCCGCCCGGCGGGGAAGCCCCCGTTTGCCCCTGGCGGAAATCCTAACTCAAACCGGAAAGCCCGTCCCGTTTCGGTGCGACTTTCCCAAATCCGGTCCCGATCCTGTCCGGGGTGCCGATCCGGCACGCGTTTGAGCGATGTTCGCGCCGGACAGGCGAACGGGAGCAGAAAGCGTGCCAGACGTTAACGGCGCCGGCGCGACAGCGGCCGCGCGGCCGCGAAGGCGAAAGAAAACCCAATAAAATCAGATAGTTGGCTGGTGGCCGGGGCGGCGTATGGAGGCGCAAATGGTTAATGCGGCTGCCTTCATGCCTCGTTTCGGGGCGTGGTGACGCTTCGTTAACCATGCGCTGTCGCGTTTCGCGCCATGCCATGCAGGCGGCATGTGTTCTGCATCATCCGCATCGAACGCCCCCCAAGGGTTTCCAATCGACGCAGGCCAACGCGCCCGACAAGGGCCGGGAGTGTCAGGATGAAGCAGATGTCTCTTATCAATTCGAACCGGATCGCGGTTCCCGGTGCGCTCGCCTTCGGCGTGGCGCTGTTCCTCTTCGCCTTCGCAACGCCGGCGGGCGCGGGTTCCTATGGCGGCGGTGGTGGCTGCAATACGGGCTGCACGCCGCCCCCGACAAATTGCGGCACCTGCGGCGGCGGCCATGGCGGCGGCAAGGGCGGCAGCTACGACATCAACAAGAACTACAATTACAACTACAACAAGAACTACAACAACAACGTCAACAACAACACGAACAACAACACCAACACGAATACCAACACCAACAACAATACGAACACGAACATCATCGAGAACAACGTCAACATCAACGTGAACGCGAATGCCAGCGCCTCGGCGACGGCATCGGCGATCGCCAATGCCAATGCGGCGGCCGACAGCGCCTCGCAGTCGATGGATCGCGGCAGCGCGGTTGCCATCGGCAATGGCAGCGGCGGCGGCTATGGCGGCGGCGGTTCGAGCTATTACGTTTCGGCACCGCAGGCGGCGCCGATGGGCGCGCTCAACGTGATCGTGCGCACGGCGCGCGTCGTGAAGCCGGTGAAGGCGATCTGCGTCAGCGCGAAGGGGCTCGAGGAAGCGGCGCGGATGAGCTCGAATGTGACGGAAGTCAGCCCGACGGACGATGTGGAACTGTTCCACTGCACGGCGGGCGACATGCTGGTCGCCACGATCGGCCGCATGGCGGGCAAGGGCGAGGATGCGACGCCGGACTATCTGGGCGGCTATGTGATCGAGTGCCGTCCGGGCGAGGCGCTGCGCCACGGCTCGAACGGGATGCTGGCCTGCGTGCCGCAGCAGAAATATGGCCAGAGCAATGCGCCGGCGGCACGCGGCAAGGGATATGCGGAAGTGTTCATCCGCAAGAACGAACGCGGCGAGGAAGTCGCCGCGACGGGCGGGGCGTTCTTCTCAGGCGGCGTCGGGTACTGACGGGGGCGCGGGCCGCGGCTGCTTCATCCCACGGCCTGCAAGGCGCCGAAGAGACGGGGAGGACGAAAGTCCTCCCCGTTTTCTTTCTGGCCAGGGCGAGCGCGGCAGCGCCCAACAAAAAGCTCCCGTCCACCTTCCTGCGAATGCGGACGGGAGCAAGGTGGAGCGGAGGAAAGAGGTTCCTTCGCCGTGGGAAAAGCTATTCCACGCGATCCCAGGTCTGGGTGCGGCTGCCGATACCGCGCGAACCGGTGACGGCGAGCTTCGCGCCGCCATCGGTGAGCTCGATGCTGGCATTCGCGGTCTTGCCATTGGCGGGACGGAGGATCGTACCGCCGGACCAGCCGCTGCCTTTCGGCGTCATATCCCAGAGGATGACCATGCCGACAAGGGGCTGGTTCTTCCGATCGCCGTCGCATTGCGCGCAGGTGGTTTCGCTCTCATCGAGCAATTCGACGATGGTGCCGGTGAGCGTGCCGCCGGTTTCGGCGATCTCGACGACGGTTTTGGGAGCGCCGGTATCGGGATCGTAGGTGCGCCATTTGCCAAGCGGCGAGGCGGCATCCGCGGAAGCCGCACTTGCGAAAGCAGAGGCGAGGAGTGCCGCCGCAACGAGCTTCATCAGGCTGCCGAATGTCATTTCGTCCTCCCGAAATAAATTGGCATTAGAAATGTCAATATAAAGAGTGCGGCCGGGGATGCAAGCCCGTTTCCGATTTGCTATGACTGCGCCCGCAGGGACGGCCCTGCGGGCGGTATTCCGCCATTTTCCCGATTGCGGGGACGGCCTCGCTTCTTCGACAGGAGAGGCAGATGGCCTGGGTCTATCTTCTCATTGCGAGCGGCGCGGAAATCGTCTGGGCGTTCACGCTCAAGGCGAGCGACGGCTTCACGCGGCCGGCGATGGCGGCGCTCAACGTGGCGGCGCTGCTCGTTGCCGTCTGGTTTCTGGTGCAGGCGATGCGCGTCCTGCCGCTCGGCACGGCCTATGCCGTGTGGACGGGCATCGGCGTGGCGGGGGCGGCAATCACCGGCATTGCGGTTCTCGGCGAGAGCATGGCGCCGATGCGGATTCTCGCCATCGGCATCATCGTGGCCGGCGTGGCGATGCTGAAACTCGCCGATGGCTGACGCCCACAAAAAAGGGGAGGGCCATTGGCCCTCCCAAGTGGTCTTCCTGACCGGATGAAGGAAACTCTGTAAATCCGGTCCGGGATCGGCGGACAAGCTCCGCCTCGGCTCTCATGGTCCGGCTGGAGGCCGACCTGCCTGGACACAATGAGGGTGTGAACCGGCGATAGGTTTTGTCATTTGCGTCTCTGCTATCGCCGGTAATCGGGTTGAAGGTGGGGTCTAGTAGGTGCCGCCGCGCAGGCCGCCAGTCTCGAAGACGGGCTCGGCATAGTAGGCATAGGGGTCGGTTTCCGCCTTGCGGGCCGCCGTTTCCGCCGGGGCTTCGGCGACGCGCCGGGCTTCGGCCGGGCGGACCTTGGCGCCGGGATTTGCCTGGCGGTAGTCGATCTCGCCCATCGGATCCTTGTTGCCGGGGAAGCGGGCGCAATCGGCCGGATTGGCGCCGTAGAGCGGAACCAGCATCTTCAGCACGGCGCGCTCGATGACGGAGCGGACGGCGAGCTGGATCGGTTCCTGCGCGCTGGTGCCGGCGCCGATGGAGAAGAGGTTGCCGCCGAAGAAGTCGAAGACACCGGCGCGGATTTCGCGGCCGACGATCTGCTTCTGATAGGAAACGTAGTCCACCACTTCGAGCGTGCGGCTGTTCACGAGGCGCAGGTCGAGGCCGATATTCATGACATAGGTGGAGGCGGACGCATTGGCCGCCGCGCCCATGTCGCCGCCTTCGGCGAAGCCCGCATTGAGGCCGCCCGAGCGGATGTTGAAATTGAGTTCGGTGATGCCGCCGACGAGGTAATAGTCGGAGCCACGGATTTCGCCCGCATAGATCTTGCGGTAGTCGTCTTCCGTGCCGTCGCCGATCAGCTTGTTGTTGGTGTATTTCAGCTCAAGCTCGGTGATCGAGGTGTCGTAACGCTCGACGAGCGGCACACCGGCCTTGCCGAGTGCGGACATGGCCATGAGCGAGGCGCCCTGGGTGAGCTTCATGCCGGTGCCATCGGCCTCCGCCTTGCCGGTGTAGTCGCGGATATTGCCGACCGCGATGCGCGTTGCCGTGGTGCTCGACGGCACATGGCGCGCGAGGCAGCGCAGGGCTTCCGAGTAGGGCGTTTCATTTGTGATGACAGGAGCATTGCCGATCGGCGAGGTGTAGCGGCCGTCAGAGCCCGCATTGGCGCTGACGCAGCCCGTGAGCGCAACTGCCATGGCGAGGGCACCCAGCGTCCTGCCGGATATTCCCTTCTTCGCCGCGATCGACACAACCTTGTTGAACACTTCGGCCTCCTGATGGTCCGCTCATTGGCGGTTCGGATGGCGATCCCTGTTTTTTGGATTCTGCCGCCTTGCCGCCAAGGCTTCGGTTGACCGGGTGATTGCAACCGGTGTGCCAGCGGTAAGAAGTTGTTAGGAATCGCGGAAATCCGCGGTTTTCATTCAGGGGGTGCGAAAAGGCGGGACGGGGGGAATGGTTACCGCCGCGTCCCGGAACGGAGCCCTGGGCCGGCGTCCCGTTTTGGCGCGTCAACTTTGCGTTAAGCCTGTGCCGCCTTGCGACAGGCCGAGCGGGCCGAGGGAGAAGCGGGTTGCGATGCGGGCCGACGCAAGCGACACTCCGCGCATCAACATTAACACCACAAGATGCGGGACATCGACATTGGCCAAACTCGAGTTCTTCTATGACTGCTCCAGCCCCTGGACCTATCTCGCCTTCAGCCGGATCGAAGACATCGTGAAGCGCACCAAGGCGGACATGGTGTGGAAGCCGATCCTGGTCGGCGGCGTGTTCAATGCGGTTAACGAAAGCGTCTATGAGGCGCGGGCCAATCCGCATCCGGTGAAGAGCCGCTATTACAACAAGGACCTGAAGGACTGGGCCCGCTATTGCGGCATCGAGATCGGCAAGCCGCCCGTCTTTCCGGTGCGTTCGGTCGATGCGATGCGCGCGGCCATCGTTGCGCTCGACAAGGGGAAACTGCCGGAATTTTCCTGGGCGACGTTCCGGGCCTATTGGGGGGAGCTGAAAGATATCAGCCAGCCGGAGGTGCTGGAGGAGATCTGCGGCGCCGCCGGGCTCGACTGGGACGAGGTGAGCGAGCTCATCAAGACCGATGACGTGAAAGGGCGGCTGCGCGCCAATACGGAAGAGCTGATTGCGCGGGGCGGCTTCGGCTCGCCCACCATGTTCGTCAACGACACGGACATGTATTTCGGCAACGACCGGCTGCCGCTGGTGGAGGCCGCGCTCCAGAATGGCTGATCCCTTTCCGGGCGAAATGCCGCCGCGCCGCGAGCCGCCCGCCTTCAATGTGCCGGGGCCGGTGCTGCTTCTGCTGCTGGCGTTGGTGGGCGTTCATGTGGTGCTGTCGCTTGGCGACTGGCCGCTGCGCGAGCAGGTGCTGATCTGGTTTGCGCTGTTTCCGTCCCGCTACAACCCGGAGATGAGCCAGATTGCGCATCTGCTGCCGGGCGGTTTCGCGGCGGAACTCTGGACGCCGATCACCTATACGTTCCTGCATGGCGGCTGGGAGCATCTGTTCGTCAATTCGATCTGGCTGCTTGCCTTCGGATCGCCGCTGGCGCGCCGTTTCGGCGCGGTGCGTTTCCTTGTTTTCTATTTTCTGTGCGGCGCGGCGGGCGCCATGCTGCATGTCTTTCTTTATCCGGGGTCTGACATTCCGGTGGTTGGCGCTTCGGCGGCGATTTCCGGGCTGATGGGCGGGGCGGCGCGCTTCGTGTTCCTGTCCGGCGGGCCGCTCGGTGCGCTGGGCGGCGGGGGCGCGATGACCGGGCCGCGGCGGCGGGCCGGGATTTTCGCCTCGCTCCGCGACCGGCGGGTGCTGATTTTCGCCGGCGTGTGGATCGGACTCAATTTCGTGTTCGGCGCGACGGGATTGAGCGGCGCGCTCGGCGCGACCTCGCAGGTTGCCTGGGAGGCGCATCTCGGCGGCTTTCTGATGGGGCTTTTCGCCTTCGGACTGTTCGATCCGCTGCGCTGGTCGCCATCGGGCGGGCCGGGCAATGTGGGCTATGGCGAGTGGCTGGGCGACGACCCGCGCGAGTGAGACGGCTTATTGAAAAGGGCGGGAGAGAGACCACATAGTAAAAAGGCTCTCTCAGGAGGAGGACTTCATGAGCGACACGTCTGCGCATTCCGGCGGGCAGAGCGGTATCGACGGCGAGGCATCGCCGGCGGGCCGGAGGGAACTCTGGATCCGGCTGCTCTACATGATCGGCTACTGGTTTCTCGGCAATATTGCGTTTTCCGTCGCGATCTTCCTCGCCGCGCTGCAATTCGTGGTGGTGCTCATCACCGGCAGCAAGAATGAGGAGCTTCGCGGCTTCAGCCGCAATCTCATCCAGTATGTCTGGGAATGTCTCGCCTTCGTGATCTTCGCGCGGGACGAGAAACCGTTTCCGCTCGGACGCTTTCCCTCGGTGACTAGCCCCGAGTGAAGCTCTCGAATTTTTCGAGGCCCTTCGGCGTCAACAGGCCGCGGAGCATCGCTTCGGTCGTCAGATTGAAGCGCTTCTCCGCGGCTTCCCTGTTTTCATGGAAGCCGGCGAGTTCAAGGCTGCAATGGCCGTGGACGGCGGCCCAGAGCGCGGCGGCGAGTTCATCCGGTTCCCTGTCCGACGGGAAACTTCCCTCCGCGATGCAGGCTTCGACCGCGCTCAGCATGATCTGATAGGAGGCGTGCTGGGAGACGCCGCGCGCGGCGGGCTCGGCCGCCTCCTTGTGACGGAGCGACTCCGGCAGCGGCAGCGTGGCGCTGATCATCAGCGCGTAATAGGACGGATATTTCAGCGCGAAACCGCGATAGGCGCGGGCAAGCTCGCCCAGCCAGAGCAGCGGCTCGTCATGCTTCGGTGCGGCGGCCTCGGCGGCGGCGAGACGGTCGAAGGCTTCCTCGAACAGGGCGGCGATGAGCCCGTCCTTGCCGCCGAAGGCGGTGTAGACCGCCATTGTGGATGTGCCGACGCGGGAGGCGAGTTTCCGCAGCGAAATCGAATCCGGGCCGCCATGCACGAGCATCTCGCTCGCGGCATCAAGCAGCGCCTCGCGCTGTGCAAGGCGTTTCTTCCCAACGGTTGTTTCCGGCTCGGCGATTGTCATTTTCTTTCTATCGAACAGGCTTGACGGTGTGTCCAGCGATATCTATGCTCCGCAATAACACTGTTATAATCACGCAACAACGTGAAGCGGAGGAGCTGCCCCATGTCGAAGCCCTTTCCCGACAATCCATTCTTTGCCGGTAACTTCGCCCCCGTGATGGCCGAGTGCGATGCGCCGGACCTGGTCGTGACGGAGGGCGAGCTGCCGCGCGATTTCGCCGGCACGCTCTACCGCAACGGGCCGAACCCGATGTTTCCGCCGCTCGGACACCAGCATCACTGGTTTCTCGGCGAGGGCATGATCCACGCGATCCATGTGGAAGGCGGCAAGGCGAGCTATCGCAACCGCTGGGTGCGCACCGAGCAATATGACGCGCAGCGCAAGGCCGGCGAACGGCTGGTGCCGACCTCATTCGGCGGCGCGGCGCTGCCGGGCGCGGAAGGCGTGAAGCGCAATGTGGCGAACACCAATGTCGTCTGGCATGCGGGCAAGCTCTTCGCGCTGGACGAGGGCAATTCGCCGGTTGCGATGGATGGCGACACGCTGGAGACGGAGGGCGCGTGGACATTCGCGGGCAAATATTCCGGGCCGATGACGGCGCATCCGAAATTCGATCCGCGCACGGGCGAGATGCACTTCTTCGGCTACATGGCGGCAGGCCCGGCGAGCCCCGACATTTCCTATCAGGTTGTGAATGCGAAGGGCGAACTCATCCGCAGCGACATGTTCAAGGCGCCCTATGCCAGCATGGTGCATGACTTCATCGTGACGGACGAACATGTGATCTTCCCGATCTTCCCGGCGACGATCGATGTGGAGCGGATCATGAAGGGCGGGCCGGTGATTGCCTGGGACCCGGATGCGGGCACGCATATCGGCATCATGGCGCGGGATGCGAGCGTGGATACGATCCGCTGGTTCAAGGGCGATCCCTGCTATGTCTATCACCCGATGAATGCCTTTACGAGCCATGAGGGCGGGCGGACGCGCGTTCACGCCGACATGATGAAATATGAGCGCGTGCCGCTTTTCCCGAGCGCGGACGGCAAACGGGCGCCGAGCAATCTGGAGGACGAGCAGGGACTGCTGGTGCGCTGGACCTTCGACCTCGACAGCAATTCCGATTCGTATACGGAGGAAGTGCTGACGGATCTCGGCGGCGAGTTTCCGCGGCTCGACGAACGCTTTGCCGGGCACGGCTATCGCCACGGCTACTATGCGGCGATGCACCGGCCGAAGGAACAGAAGGGATCGTCCTTCGACACGCTGGTTCATATCGATCTCAAGACCGGCAAGCGCGTGGAATGGGAGCCCGGCAAGGGGCGCTATGTGCATGAACCGATCTTCGTGCCGCGCAGGGAAGGGGCGGCGGAAGGCGACGGCTATATCGTCTCGCTCGTCTATGACAGCGCGCGCAATATCAGCGATTTCGTGGTGCTCGACACGGACGATGTGTCGAAGGGGCCGGTCGCGCGGGTGGAACTGCCGCAGCGCGTGCCGTTCGGCTTCCACGGCAATTGGCGGAATGCTGGCTGAGGCGATCCTGCGCGATCAGGCCGTACGCCGGCTGCGCCGCCGAGTGGGGGCGGATTTTAGCCGCTCTGTCAGAAAGCGGGCGGAAGCGCGCGAGAAGTTTCCTACATCTGACGGCGCGCGCAAGAGCGCCGCGAGATGCAGAGAATGGAAGAGGCGGGCGGCGCTGGCCGCTTCATCGCTACCCAGCCCATAGGCGCGCTGAAGCAATGTGGCAATAATTGCTTCGCGCGCTGAATCCGTCTTGTGGACCATATCCCGGAGCTTGCGGTTTCCGGCCGCAAGAGTTCTCACGCCCAGTTCGAGACGATGATCGACGGTATCCGACAAGCTTGAGAGTTTTTTCAGGCTTTCGGCCGCAGCGGTGCAGGCGAGCGCATCCTTAGCTATCGCATCCGTTTCGGTTTCCCGCCAACGTGTTCCGATGGCAAGCAGGAAGACGTCTACGGAAGGGAAGTGATGGTAGAAGGAACCTTTCGTCAGTTTTGCACTTTCGCAAAGCCGGTCGACCGTTAGCGCACTTGGGCCATGACGGGCGAGCCGGCGAATACCGAACTCAACCCATTGCTCCTGTTTCCAACGGGCTGATGACCTCGATTTTTTGTCTTGAACGGGTGTCATGAACTTCCCATATAACATACCATACAGTATGGTATGTATTGATCGGGATTGTGTCAATCGAAACGGGAGGGAGGGATGGCATTGCGTTCGAGTCTGAGCGGCGCCGTGGCCGTATTGTTGATTACGCTTGCGGCTGTGAGTGCACATGCAGCCGACGGTCCCGTGGAGCAAGAGAAAGAAAGGGAAATGACACTCTTTGCATTCATTTACCGGCCGGGGCCGGCCTGGATCGAAGGAAAGCCGATGCAAGAGCAGGCGCTCGGACCCCATGTCGAGTTCATGCAGCGATTGCAGGACGAGGGAAGACTGCTCGTCGCAGGGCCCCTTCTTGAAACCAATGGCGGCATCGCAGTGGTTCGCGCGAAGGACAAGCGAGAAGCGGACGGCCTTCTTGCAGGAGATCCTGCGGTGACTTCCGGCATCTTCCTCGCCGATGCGCATTCCTGGTATCTCGCCTTCGGCGCCGGCACGCCCGTCGGCGCTGCGAACTAGAAGAGCGGTTCCGCATAGACGGGCTCGCCGTCAAGCCTGAGCTGCTTGATGGCGGGCGTACCGTCCTTGCCAAGCGCGACATCGACGGTGATGCGGCCGGCATTGCGGCTGTCTTCCAGCTCGCGGCCTTCGCCCTCCGGTACGAAATAGCTTTCGATGCCATAGCTGACGATGGCACGGCCGCAGTCCGGGCAGGCTTCGCGCATGGGCTCGCCATTGCCGTCAGGGGCATCGGTGACGAAGCTGCCCGGCGAGATATAGCCGACGCGGCCGCGCATGATCGCATGGCCGGGCGCTGCTTCCCTGAACGCGCGCCAGACGGCGACCGGTTTCCAGATGTCGCCTTCCGGCGTCAGTTCGACATAGATCGGGGCACCCGGTTCAAACGCGTCATCGCCATCGAGATCGCCGAGCGGTAGTTCGGTGATCGCGTAATTCAGGATGACATAATCGCCGCGGAACAGATCGCGCGGGTCGATGGGCGCGGTTTCGAGCGTGACGACGACGGGCGAGCGCAACAGCGAGACGCGGTCCCAGACCATGGCGGCGAGAAAGAGCGACTGGCCGATGGCGAGCGCGAGAACGGCGAGGGCGAAGCGGCTCATGATGCACCTCCTGCCTTTGCCACAAGGCGCCGGCGCATCCGCTCCATGATGAAGGCACCGGCGATGAGAAGGAGGCCGCCCGCGGCGAAGAAGAGGGCGGTATCGAGCAGCGTTCCGAGCGTTTCGAAATAGAGCCAGAGCAGTTCGGCGCCGAAGGCGATGAAGCCGAAATTGACGGCGAAGCGGGATTCGCGCGCCGTGCCGTAGGAGACGAGCCAGGCGGCGAGCGCGAGGAAGAGCGCGGCATAGACCCAGGGCACGAGAAGCGCGTTCCATGCCTGAACGGAAGGATAGGCAAGCGACATGAGGGCGATGACGGCGATGCCTGCCGCATTGCGCCGCTCGATGAGGCCGCGTGCGAGAGCGAGGACGAGCAGCAGGACGAGGATGGCCGCCGCGGCGATGCAGAGCAGGAAGCCTGCATTGGTCGCATCTTCCTTCAGCTCGTCCAGCGGCGGTTCGAGCTGGAGGGTCCAGAACAGGACGAAGGCGATGACCATCGCATAGGCCTGCGCGGTGGCAGCGAAGCGCGGCGCGCGCGCATCCAGGATGATGGCGGCGAGCCAGATGACAAGGGCTTCGAGCGTGACGAAGACGAGGAGCCAGGCCGGTTCGATGCCAAAGCCGTTCGATATGGCTTCCGCATTCACAGCCTGCCAGACGATGCCGGCGATCAGCACGAGATGGAAGCCCGGTCCCCAGGCGAGGCGGAGCGCGACGAAAGCGGCGACGGCCCAGAGAATCCAGAACGGCCAGTGCGGCACCGTGTCGTCAAGCTGCCAGGCGAAGACCGACCAGATGACAGTGAGCAGGACGCCGAGCGCGAGAGCCGGGCGGGAGGGGAGCAGCAGCGCCGCGGCGAGCGAGGCGATGGCCCAGGCGAGAACGCCGGCCGGATCGTCCGTGACGATGTGATAGATCTGCGCGATCAGCATGATGCCGGCGCCGAAAAGCGCGAGGCCTGCCAGCACGGCGGCTTGCGCGTAAGCCGGGTGGTTGCGCTTCTCGAGCATGATGGCGGCGATCCATGCGGCCCACATGGCGCCGAAGATCATGATGAGTTTCACGAGCTTCGGAATCTCGTTCCAGTTCGCGGCGACGAAGCTCATGGCCGCGAAGCCGATCAGCACGGCGCCGAGAATGGCGAGGATGGCCGGCATACGCCGCGCCGAGGGGCGCTCCTCCGCCGATTTCAGGATGAGCTCCGCATTGGCGGGCGTTACCCAGCCGCGCTCGATCCAGAGGTCGATGTCGGATTTCAGTTTGCGGAGATAGGCGCGCTGCCACATGGGTCGAGCCGTTCTTTCTGATCTTTACGCCGGACGGGCGCGGGAGATGGGGACTCAACCAAGGCCACGGGAATTATCGGCGGCGGGCGGGCGAAGTCAAAGCGAAGGTAAATGACGCCGGGAATTGGCCGATTCCTGCAATTTATGTGTATCTCCTTGCCGGATGCGGCGGAATGTCGCATCATTTCCCCAAGGGAAAGGCTCTGCGGCTTGGGGAGGCCGTTGCGGCGGGGGACCGGCCAACCGGTTCGGACACAGGAGGAGACGCTATGAATGTTGCCACGATCTTGAAGGCCAAGGGTTCCGATGTGGCGACCGTGAATCCGGCTCTGACGCTTGCAGAGGCGGCGCGGCTGCTCACCGAACGCGGTATCGGCGCCGTGGTGGTGATGGAAGGCCGCCGGGTGATCGGCATTCTGTCGGAGCGCGACATCGTGAAGGCGGTGGCGCGCGGCGGCGCGGAGGCGCTGAAGGCGCCGGTCCGTGACGTGATGACGGCGCGGGTCGTCACATGCAGCCTCAACGACTCCGTCGATGAGCTGATGGATGCAATGACGGAAGGCCGCTTCCGGCACCTGCCGGTGGTCGAGGATGGCGAGCTGGCCGGGATCGTTTCCATTGGCGACGTGGTGAAGCATCGCATCGCCGAGACCGTGATGGAGACGGAGGCGCTGCGCCTCTATATCGCCACGGGCTGAGGCGCGGCAGTCAGCCGACAAGCTCCATGATCTCCCTGATCTGAGGGATCGCTTCCTCGGCGGCTTCTTCGCCGAGCCGGATCAGCTCGTCTGCGCGGTCGAAATCGAGCAGGCTCAAGTGTCCGACTTTCGGCGCGATCATGATGTCGGGCGGGTCGCCTGCCATGCGCATGCGGGCGAGGCGGTCCTGCACGATGTTGAGCGAGGCGAGCATGACGCTCGCAATGCCGGGCTCGCGCCGGTCGCCGCCGATGACGCGGCGCATGAGTTCCATTTCGGGTTTCGGCTTCCAGCCCAGATTTTTGAAGGTCGAGCGGATGCGATCCTTGATCGGCGTGGCGCCGGTGGCGGGGGACACGGCATCGGCGATATCGTCCCGGGCTTCCTCGATCTCCTCTTCTTCCGCGATCTGGCGTTCGATCTCGCGGAAAAGTTCATCTTCCGGCATGACCGGCGCTGTGGCGTGCATGTAGCCGGGGAAGCTGGTCGAGGCACGCCGCCTGGTGGCGGGATCGAAGGGATCGTTGTTGAGGTTGACCGCGATGAGGACGCGGGCGCCGAGTGCGCGGGCGACGGAGACGGGCACCGGGTTCACCAATGCACCGTCGATCAGCCAGCGGCCTTCCATCGCCACGGGCGCGAAAACGCCCGGCAGCGCATAGGAGGCGCGGATCGCCTTGATGAGATTGCCCTGATGCAGCCAGAGTTCGTGGCCGGTGGTGAGTTCGGTCGCCACACCGACGAAGGTGCGCGGCAGATCCTCGATGCGCAGATCGCCGAGATGTTCGCGCATCAGATCGGCGAGTTTCGTGTCGCCGAGGAGGCCGGACGACCGGAAGCGCAGATCGAGCAGGCTCAACATGCGCCGGCGCGTGAGCGAGCGGGCGAACTCCTCCAGCGGATCGAGCTTGCCGGCGACGAGGCAGCCGCCGACCAGCGCGCCGATGGATGTGCCGGAGACGATGTCGGGTTCGATACCGGCGCGGGAGAGGGCGCGCAACACGCCGATATGCGTCCAGCCGCGCGCGACGCCTGCGCCAAGTGCAATACCGATCTTCGGACGGGGCATACGAAAGTGCTTCATGGCCGTGGAACGACAACCGAATGTGACACACATCCGGCGGATTCATTGTGCCGGTTCTCCCCGCATATGGGGAGAGGTGTGATTACATTCGAGCCTGCGCTTCTACTTCTGAACGGAAGCTGAAAGTTTCCGTTCGCCGGTGGGTTCAAGTGTCGCAGGCTTGCCTTGCGGCACGCGGCGATAGAAGCAGGAGCGGTAGCCGACATGGCAGCAGCCGCCATCGCCCGCGACCTCGACCTTCAGCCAGACCGTGTCCTGATCGCAGTCGGTGCGCAGCTCCACCACGGTCTGGATCTGGCCGGAAGTGTCGCCTTTATGCCAGAGCTCGTTGCGGGAGCGGCTCCAGTACCAGGCCTCGCCGGTTTCGATGGTGCGGGCCAGCGCCTCGGCGTTCATCCAGGCGACCATGAGGAGCTCGCCCGTCCTTGCATCCGTGGTGACGGCGGTGATGAGGCCGTTGCCGTCGAATTTCGGCGCGAAGACGGTGCCTTCCTCTGTTTCATGCTTGCTGCTGCACGATCCGAAGGGCGCGTTGCTGGACATTGTTCTGTTCCCTCCTGGAGAGGCGCAAAGAAAAGGCCCCGCCATTCAGATGAAGGCGGGGCCCTTTGTCAAAGCCTGAGGCTTCAGACGGTCAGTATCCGCGGATCATCTGCATGAACCGGGCTTCCATGCGGGGATCGTCGCGGAAGACGCCGGTGAACTGCGTGGTGATGGTGGCGACATCGGGCTTCTTGATGCCGCGCGTCGTCATGCACTGATGCTTCGCCTCGATGAGGATCGCAACGCCCTGGGGGGCGAGCGCCGCATTGATCGTGTCCGCGATCTGCGCCGTCATGGTTTCCTGCGTCTGCAGGCGCTTGGCGTAGATTTCGATGACGCGGGCGAGCTTCGAGATGCCGACGACCTTCTTGGTCGGCACATAGGCGACATGGGCACGGCCGAGAATCGCGACCATGTGATGCTCGCAATGCGACTCGATATTGATGTCGCGGAGCATCACCATGTCCTGGTAGCCCTCCACCTCTTCGAAGGTGCGGGTCAGTTCCTTGAAGGGGTCTTCATTGTAGCCCTCGAAGAACTCCTCATAGGCGCGCACGACGCGGCCGGGCGTATCGATCAGGCCTTCGCGGTCCGGATTATCGCCGGCCCAGGCGATAAGGGTGCGCACGGCGGCTTCGGCTTCCTCGCGGGAGGGCTTCTTCACGCTCAAAAGGCGCTCGTTTTCAGGCTGGGCGCGGAGCCCATCAACAGCAGCATTCATGTCCATTCGACCAATCTCGTTTAGGGGTTTCCCGGCCGTGTCTCCGTTTCCGAAGAGTGGGCGACCGGTTCAAGTCACAGGCCCTTCCGCTGCGGGAACTGCCCATTTTGCCCATCAAGCACGGGGTCTTATGCCATGCTGTAGTTGATGTGACATCGGCTCAACCTTGCATATAGCCTTGCGCAAACGGCCTATCAAGGGTGCGAGGATGCCGATATCCCGCAAAATGGTGGTGAGGCATCGTCCCAGCGGCCTCGCTGTTTAGACGAGGAAACCGGCCGTTTGGTTCTCTCTCGGGAGGCAGAATCCGGCGGTCCTTGGTTAATTCTTAAACCTTGCCACCGAGCATGGGCTTCGCTAACAGAGTGGCAGGCTAGCGTTGCGGCCAGCGGCTGGCAAAGGGTTCCGAAGGTGACACAGCGCGTCATCACATGTTGCCGAACTTCGCGTTGCCTGACGGGCGGCTGCGCCGGCACCTGCGCGCCCGGCTGTCCCACTATCTGAGGCCCGTCTCGCGGCGGGCATGAGGATGAAGCCCCTGCCGACGACCGAATGGCCCGACCGATGAACACCCAGATCAAGAATCGCAAGCTCTCGCTCTACAATTCGCTGACGCGGAAGAAGGAAGAGTTCGTTCCCGCCGATCCGGCGCGCGTGACGATGTATGTCTGCGGGCCGACGGTCTACAATTACGCCCATATCGGCAATGCGCGGCCGGCGGTCGTGTTCGACGTGCTGGCGCGGCTCTTGCGGCGGCTCTATCCGCATGTCGTCTATGCGCGCAACATCACCGATATTGAGGACAAGATCATCGCCGCGGCGAAGGCGCAGGGCGTCGATATTTCCGTCATCACCCAGAAATATGCCGATATCTACCGCAAGGATATGGGCACGCTTGGCGTTCTCGCGCCCGATGTCGAGCCGAAGGCGACGGAAACGATCGCCGAAATGATCGCCATGATGGAACGGCTGATCGAGGCGGGGCACGCCTATGCGGCGGAGGGGCATGTGCTCTTCAATGTGCCGAGCTTTGCCGATTATGGCCGGTTGTCGGGCCGCGACCGCGACGAGATGGTGGCGGGTGCGCGCGTCGAGGTTGCGCCCTACAAGAAGGACCCGTCGGACTTCGTATTATGGAAGCCGTCCGACGCCGACCAGCCGGGATGGGACAGCCCCTGGGGCCGGGGCCGGCCGGGCTGGCATATCGAATGCTCGGCGATGATCGAGAAGCATCTCGGTCAGACCATCGACATTCATGGCGGCGGCATCGACCTGCAGTTCCCGCATCACGAGAATGAGCTGGCGCAGTCGGCCTGCTCGCATGGCGGGGCGCCGCTGGCGCGTTTCTGGCTTCACAATGGTTTCGTGAATATCGAATCCGAGAAGATGTCGAAGTCGCTCGGCAATGTGCTGCTGGTGAACGACCTGATCCAACAGGCGCCGGGCGAGGCGATCCGCCTTGCGCTCCTGAACGGCCATTACCGCCAGCCGCTCGACTGGACGGCGGAAGGGCTGACGCAGGCGCGGCGGATGCTCGACCGGCTTTATGGCGCACTCAGGAATCTTGCCGATGTGAAGGCCGAGCCCTCGAACGACGCCGCGCCCGACGCCTTTGTGGACGCGCTGCTCGACGATCTCAACACGCCGAAGGCGCTGGCCGTGCTCTTCGATCTTGCGAAACAGGCCAATACGGCGACCGATACCGGCACGAGGGCGCAGCTCAAGGCGGCGCTGATCGGGGCGGGGCGGATGATCGGTATCCTCGAAATGGACCCGGAAGCCTGGTTTGCGGGCGGCGGGGCGGCTTCCCATATTGATGGCGAAGAGATCGAGAGGCTGATCGCGGCCAGGAATGCGGCGCGAAAGGCCAAGGATTTCGCCGAGGCCGACCGCATCCGCGACGCGCTTGCCGCGCAGGGCATTCAGATCGAGGATGGGCCGCAAGGCACAAGCTGGAGAGTGGCGAGCTAGATGCTCAACGAGATCTACAACAAGCGCATTCTCGCTCTCGCCGCGGATATTCCGCATGGCGAGCGGCTTGCCGCGCCCGACGCTTCGGCGACGGCGATCTCGAAGCTTTGCGGCTCGAAGGTGACGGTCGATGTGAAGCTCGATGCCGAGGGCCGGGTGGCCGATTACGGCGCCGATGTGAAGGCCTGCGCGCTGGGGCAGGCTTCGTCCTCCATCATGGCGCGGCATGTGATCGGCGCGAGCGCGGCGGAGCTTCATGAGGTCGGCGCCGCCATGCGGGCGATGCTGAAGGAAGGCGCCGAGCCGCCGCGCGCGATCTATGGCGGCAAGTGGAAAGACCTAGAGGTGCTGGAGCCGGTGCGCGACTACAAAGCCCGCCACGCCTCGACGCTGCTCGTGTTCGACGCGGTGGAAGAGGCGGTGGAAGCTGCGCTTGCTAAAAAGGGGAGTGGTACTGCGCCCATGCAGACCGGGACCGCCACTAGCACCGGCCCGGCTGCCTAGAGCCCGGGCCTGGCTGCTCCCGCGCGATCTGCGCCCGGGCGGCTTTTTTCCAAGCAAAACAGACGGATAGGCCGGAAAGCGCCGGGTGCGCCTGCGTGTTGTGCCGATTCCATTTAAAAGCTAACAAGTGCGTGTAATTTCTGACGGGTTTTCCCATGCGGCGCGACCCTCTATCGCTCGCGATGCGCGGCCTGATCCGGTTCTATCAATGGTTCATATCGCCGCTGATCGGGCCGAAATGCCGCCATCTGCCGACCTGCTCCGACTATACGGTGCAGGCGATCGAGCGGCATGGGCCGTGGCGCGGGGGATGGCTCGGCCTGTCGCGGATCCTCCGCTGCCACCCCTGGGGCAGCCACGGCTTCGACCCGGTGCCCGAGGTGCTGGAGAAGCAGCCCTTCTGGGCGCCGTGGCGCTATGGAAGGTGGCGGATGCCGGACCCGGAAGCCCACACGCACGGAACGCATTGAGAGAGAAAAATGATCCAGTTGAAACTGCCTGACGGTTCCGTCCGTGAAGTGGAAGCCCCGCTCGACGGGCTCGCCTTTGCCGAGAGCATTGCGAAGTCGCTCGCCAAGAAGGCGCTCGCCATCAAGATCGACGGCAAGATGAAAGACCTGTCCACGGTGATCGACCGGGACGCGATCGTGGAAGTGGTGACGCCGCAGACGGATGACGGGCTCGAAATCCTGCGTCACGACTGCGCGCATGTGATGGCCGAAGCGGTGCAGGAACTTTTCCCCGGCACGCAGGTGACGATCGGGCCGGTGATCGAAAACGGCTTCTATTACGACTTCGCGCGGGCCGAACCCTTCAAGGCGGAAGACCTCGAAAAGATCGAGGCAAAGATGCGTGAGATCGTGGACCGCAACGAGACGATCACGCGGGAAGTCTGGAAGCGCGACGATGCGGTCGCCTATTTCAAGAAGATCGGCGAGCACTACAAAGCCGAGATCATCGAGAGCATTCCGGCGGGCGAGGAAGTCTCGGTCTATCGTCAGGGCAACTGGCTCGACCTTTGCCGGGGGCCCCATCTGCCTTCGACGGGCAAGCTCGGCAAGGCTTTCAAGCTGACGAAGCTCGCCGGCGCCTATTGGCGCGGCGACAGCCGCAACGAGATGCTCCAGCGCATTTACGGGACGTGCTGGGCGACGGAGGCCGACCTCAAGGCCTATCTCACGATGGTGGAGGAAGCGGAGCGCCGCGACCACCGCAAGATCGGCCGCGAGATGGACCTGTTCCACTTGCAGGAAGAGGCGCAGGGTTCGGTCTTCTGGCATCCGAAGGGCTGGCGCATCTGGCAGGCGCTCGAGCAATATGTCCGCAGGCGGATCGATGCGACAGGCTATGTGGAAGTGCGCACGCCGCAGCTGCTCGACTCGAAGTTCTGGGAACAGTCCGGCCACTGGGGCAAGTACCGGGAAAACATGTTCGTGGTGCCGGACGAAGTGCCGGGCACGGACGAGGAAGCGCCCGTGCTTTCCGGCAAGGCGAAGCTCATGGCGATCAAGCCGATGAATTGCCCGGCGCATGTGCAGATTTTCAAGCAGGGTGTGAAATCCTACCGCGATCTGCCGCTCAGAATGGCGGAGTTCGGCTGCTGCCACCGCAACGAAGCGCATGGCGCGCTGCACGGGCTGATGCGCGTGCGCCAGATGACGCAGGACGATGCGCATATCTTCTGCACGGAAGACCAGATCAAGGCGGAGACATCCGCCTTCGTGACGCTGCTCGAAAGCGTCTATGACGATATGGGCTTCACGGATTTGAAGGTGCGCCTCGCGCTTCGCCCCGAACAGCGCGTCGGCTCGGACGAGACGTGGGACAAGGCGGAGAAGGCGCTCGAAGAGGCGCTGAACGACATCGGCCGCGAGTTCACGCTGGCGCCGGGCGAGGGCGCCTTCTATGGGCCGAAGCTCGAATTCCATCTGAAGGATGCGATCGGCCGGTCATGGCAGCTCGGCACGTTGCAGCTCGACTTCAACCTGCCGGAACGGCTCGATGCGAGCTATATCGGCGAAGACGGGGCGAAGCACCGGCCGGTGATGCTGCATCGCGCGATCCTCGGCTCGCTCGAACGCTTCATCGGTATCCTGATCGAGCATTACGAAGGCCGCTTCCCGCTCTGGCTCGCGCCAGTGCAGGCGGTGGTGGCGACGATCACGTCGGATGCGGATGCCTATGCGGAGAAGGTGGCCGCCGAACTGCGCGCCGCCGGGCTGCGCGTGGAACTCGATCTTCGCAATGAGAAGATCAACTACAAGGTACGCGAACATTCGGTCGGCAAGGTGCCGGCGATCCTCGTGGCCGGCAAGCGCGAGGCGGAGGAGGGCACGCTCTCCGTGCGCCGCCTCGGCTCGCAGGACCAGAAGATGATGACGCTTGCCGATGTGGTGAAGTCGCTTGCGGAGGAAGCAACGCCGCCCGATCTCAGGTGAGGCGATATTGCCCAATGTGACGTCATGACCCGGACAAGCCGGGCCATGACGCACCAAGGGGTGAAGCTGTGTTTTGCCCCGTCACGGCAAGTTCAGCTGCCACGACACGCCGAAGCGGTCGTTGAGCCAGGTGAATTTGCGGCTGAAGCCATAATTGCCGAGCGGCATCAGGATTGTGCCGCCTTCGCCGAGTGTCGCGGCGATCCTTTCGAGTTCGTCTTCCGTTTCGAGATCGGCAAAAAATGAGAATGATGGCGTGAAGGTGAAGGCGTGCTTCGCAGGACTGTCGATGCAAAGCACCGTCTGGCCGGAGAGCGAGAGGCTTGCAAGCTGGACCGTGCCTTCGGCACCCGGACCTTCCGCCCCATAGCGGCTGATGCTTTCGACGCGGCTTCCCGGGAAGAGCGAGACATAGAGGTTCATTGCCTCCTCCGCCTTGCCTTCGAACATGAGGAATGGGCGTATCGTCGTCCCGGACATGTCATCTCCCTTTTCTATTTTCCGGTGTAGCGCTGGCGGTAGTTCTTCTCCAGCCCGTCGAAGGCGGACCAGAAGGGCGTTTTCACATCGCCTGCAAGCTGCTCTTCGAGCATGAGCAGGTGAATGTGCCAGCCGCCCGAAACATTGATCGCGCCGTCGATGCCGGAGAGGCGGCGATGGGTGAGGACGAGGCGGATCTTGCCGCCTTCCTCCGTCAGTTCGATCTCAACGACGCAGCCTTCCGGGTTCATATCATCGTCCCAGGTGAAGCCGAGGCGGTGCGGCGGTTCCCAGATCGTCACGACATGCCTGCTCTCGAAAGGGCCTTCGAATTTTTTGAAACGCTCCGGCGCCGGCTCTGGATGGGCGCCGAGGTTTGAATTGTCGAAAACGACATCCATCTTGCCGCCGGCGCGCGGCTCCATCGGCCCGCCGGCGAACCAGAGCCCGCGAAGTTTTGCGTCGGTGAGATAGTCCCAGACGCGTGTGATGGGGCCGGGCAGGAGGCGCTCGAAGCGCACGGTGTTCCTGTCGATCAATTCGCCCCAGGCCTTGTCACTTGCGGTCATTTTCCCTGTCCCTTTCGGCTGCTGCGTTCAATGCGCTTTCGAGTGCGTCGAGTTTCGGCCCCCAGAAGCGCCTGATCTGGGCGAGCCAGTTCTCCAGGCTTTCGATCCCCTGCGGGTCGAGCGAATAGATGCGGCGCTGTGCATCGACGCGGACACGGACGAGATGCGCCGATTTCAGGGCTTTCAGATGCTGCGAGATCGCGGGGGCGCTCATGTCGAAGCGGCGCGCGATGTCGCCAGCCGCAAGTTCACCTCCCGCGAGCATTTCAACGATCTGGCGCCGTGTCGGATCGGCAAGGGCGGTGAATGTTTCCATGTCTAATTGATTCCGTAATTACTTAATTAAGTCAATATTGAAATTAAGTGAAATCTCCGGCCTGTTGCGGACAGGACCTGCGTGAACGTGGTTAACTTCCTGTCAGGGGTGCTGCGACGGGAAGCAGGCGAGGGCTTTACGGATGAGGCAGGGCAGGTTCTGGCGGGCGGCGGCCGTGGCATTGCTGCTGACGGTTGCGGCGCGGCCGGCGGGCGCGGAGACGGCGGCGATGGCGCCGGTGGCGAGCGGCGCGGAGACGGTCGATCCCGCGCTCGTGCAGACGCCTGCCGCCCTGCGCTGGCGCGTCATCCGTACGGCATGGACCGAGAGCGATGAGCGCGCCTTTGGCGAATTCGTGACGGCGATCGGCGAGAGCAACTGCCGGACCTTTGACGAATGTCTGAAGGGCTCGTGGAACATCTACCGTGCCTCCGATCCAAAGGGCATGTTTTTCTATGCCGATTGCGCGGATCTGCCCTATGCGCTCAGAGCCTATTTTGCGTGGAAGAACGGGCTTCCCTTTTCCTATGTGAGCGCGGTGGCACCGATCGGTGCATCGAACGATCTGCGCTATTCGCGCTACGGCAATTACGCGGTCCGGCGTGCGGATGTGGTGGCGCAGGCGGATGGCGCTTTTCCCAATGCGCGCACGGTTCTCACCACGGTCAACAATTTCATTTCGAGTGCGATGTACCGCTTCGCGCCGGATATTTCGCGCGGCGAGTTGTTCGATTTCTATCCGGTGAAGATCGAGCGCGGTTCGATCCGGCCGGGCACGGTGATCTACGATCCGAACGGTCATGTCGCCGTCGTCTACAAGGTGGACGACGAAGGGCGCATCCGCTTCATCGACACCCATCCCGACAATACGCTGACGCGCGGCTCCTACGGCAAACGCTTCGTGCGCGCCTCGCCGCCGATGGGCGCGGGCTTCAAGAACTGGCGGCCGATGAAGCTCGTGGGCGCGACGCAGGGCAAGGATGGAACATGGGTTGGCGGGCGGGTGGTGCTTGCCAAGGACAGCGAGATTGCCGACTGGTCGGACGAGCAGTTCTTCGGCACGGAGAGCCCGCGCCCGGCGCAATGGCGGGCGGGCCGCTTCGTCCGTGATGGCGTGGTGCTCGACTATTACGACTATGTGCGGCAGGCGCTGGCCGTTGGCGATGTGGACTACGATCCGGTGGCGGAGACACGGCTGATGGTGCGCGAGCTGTGCGACGATCTGCATTACCGGGTACAGGCGGTCGATGTTGCCGTGGCGGCGGGACTTCACCGCCAGCCGCAACCGCAGCGGCTGCCGGATAATATCTATGGCACGCATGGCGACTGGGAGACCTATTCGACACCGTCGCGCGACGCGCGGCTTAAAACCTCCTTCGTCGAGCTGCGCGAGACGATCATCCGCTTCATCGAGATGGCGGAGGCGGGCGATCCGAAACTTGCCTATGAGGGCGCCGATATCAGGCGCGATCTGCAGGCGGCATATGAAGAAGAAGCGGGTGCCTGTGCGATCTCCTATACGGCGAGCAATGGCGAGGCCCGGGCCCTGAGCTTCGAGGAAGCGCGCTCGCGCGTGTTCGATTTCTCGTTCGACCCTTATCACTGCCCGGAGCGGCGCTGGGGAGCGCGGGAGGCGGCGGAGCTTGCGACCTGTCCCGACGGGCGCGACAAGACCGACTGGTATCACGCACAGCAGAGGCTCAGGAACCAGATCGAGCGGACCTATGATGTGCGGATGGGCTTCACGCTCGCCGAGCTGCGCGCCGCGAAACCCGGCTCGGGCGCCGACGCGCCGCCGGGAACCGATGTCATGGCGGCGCTTGGCGGCGGCGGCGCGGGAAACGTGATTGCGACGGTCGAGGAGTGATCTAGAAGCGGTACCAGAGGCCGAGGCGCCATGTCGTGTCCGCGACGGTGCCCTGGCCTGCGATGGTCCGCTCCATGCCGGCCTCAATGGCGAAGCCGGGCGCCATATGCGCGGGCAAATCCTGCACGACGGAGAAGGCGAGCTTGCTGGAACGGTAGAGTTCCCCTGTCTGTGTCGATTTGACGGAGGCGGTGTTCAGGCTTTTGAGCAGCAGCATGGTGCCCGGCAGCGGCTTGCCCCCGAGCGTGATGTCGGCGCGGAGCTGATCCGGGCGGCCTCTGTCGCGGTAACGCCAGGCGACTTCCTGCACCGAAAAGAGGTTCATGCCGAAAAGCGTTTCGTTGCGCGCAAGCACCATGCCCAGTTCGGCGTCGATGTCGCCGCTTTTCGTTGCCGCGGGATCGTCGCCCGCATCGTCGAGATGCAGCGTCACAAGCGGCTGAACGGAGAAGAGTGTTTTCTGCCAAGTGCCGATGGCATAACGCGCGCCTGCCTTCACGCGGGAAAAGCCGTCATCCTCGAAGGTGAAGCCGAAGTAGTCTGTCTTTTCGCGCTGCCATGCCGCCTCGCCGATCAATGTCAGTTTGTTGGACAGGCCATACTCGGCATAGGGCGAAATTTCGTGTTTCGTGTAGCTGCTCGTCCACCGCTTGCTGCCATCGCTTTCATACCGTTCATCGGCGGTGAGACGGGAGGCCGTGACGATGATCTCTCCGGTGCCCGCGGGCAGGGGCCAGCCGCCTGACCGGGCCTCCTCAGAAAATGTCATGCTTGCGGCGATCACCGCCAGCATGACACTTGATGCGCCTTTTCCCCGCGCCATGCGCGATGCCCCCTGTCTCCCCAAGGGCATGGTGGCGGGCGGGCTTGTCCAAGTAAAGCGCCGGGCTTAAACAGGGCGGAGATACCGGAAGACGTTTGTCAGCAAAAGGAAGATGTCGTGCCCCGTTCCCCCGAAACTATCGATCTCCTGCTTACGCGCCGCTCCGCCAAGGCGCTGACGATGGTCGAGCCGGGCCCGAATGAGGAGGAGCTTCGCACGATCCTGACGGCCGGTGCGCGGGTGCCCGATCACGGCAAGCTCGCGCCCTGGCGTTTCATCATTTTCAGGGGTGAGGCGAGGGCAGCCTTCGGCGCGGAACTGGCCCGGATCCATGCCGCGGCGCAGCCAGGCGCGACGGCGGAGCAGACCGGCTTCGAGGCAAACCGGCTGACGCGCGCGCCGGTGGTGGTGGCGGTCATTTCGCGGGTGACGCCGGGCATCAAGATTCCCGAATGGGAGCAGGTTCTGTCTGCCGGTGCCGCCTGTCAGAACATGCTGGTCGCGGCGACAGCGCTCGGCTTCGGCGCGCAATGGCTGACGGAATGGTATGCGTTCGATCCGCAGGTGAATGCGCTGCTCGGGCTGAAGGAGAATGAGAAGGTCGCGGGCTTCATCTATCTCGGCAGCGAGAGCGTGGCGAAGGACGAACGGCCGCGGCCGGTGCTTGCCGACATCACTTCGGAATGGCGGCCCGGAAGCTGAAACTCAGTTGCCCGAATAGGATGGCGAACCGCGCACCTCACCCTCGGCGAAGCGCGTGAGTGCCGTGCCCTGCGCGATGGCCGTCGCCACCTTTTCGTCGCGCCGCTTAATGCTCGCGGCATCGCGCGAAAAGATGGATCTGCGATTGTCGGCGACGAAGGAAACGAGCACGAGAAATACCAGGGAACCGACACCGATGGCGCCGGTTTCGTTCTGGAGATAGATTGCGCCCGTCACCGCGGCACCGCCCAGGGCGATGATCGCCGCTATAATGATCTTGAAGAGTCGCATGATGTCTCCTCTGCCTTTCGGCCCCCGCCAGACAGGGGCAGTATAGGCCAGAAATGTGTCGAAACGGAACATGGAAGGCCGGGGCAGGGCGCCAATGGCGGAAATACGCGGATTAAAGCGGCCAAGGGGCCTGTTGTTCGACAAGGACGGGACCATGTTCGACTATCACCGGACATGGACGCCGCTTCTGACGGATGTGGCCGAACGTCTGGCAGGTGGCGACAGGAACAAGGCCGCGGCGATGCTCGCCGCGATCGGCCATGATGCCGCGAGCGGGCGTTTCCGCGCCGGCAGCATTGCGGCGGCGGGAGACACATTCGCACTTGCCGATATGTGGTTGAGCCACCTTGAAGGCATCGAACGCGCGGCGCTGATCGCCACGCTCGATGCGCATTTCGCCGATGCCGGGCCGAAGCGGTCTATCCCCGTTACCGATCTCGCGGCGCTGTTCGGGGAGCTGAAGCAGCGCGGCTATGTTCTCGGCATCGCGACCAACGATGTCGAGGCGTCGGCGCTTGGCACGGTGGCGCGCTTCGGCCTTGGTGCGCATGTCGGATTCGTGGCGGGCTATGACAGCGGATACGGGCAGAAGCCGGCGCCGGGCATGGCGCTCGCCTTTTGCGAGGCGGTGGGGCTCATACCTGCCGAGATCGCCGTGATCGGCGATAATTCCCACGACCTTGAAATGGGAAGGCGCGCGGGCGCGGGCCTCGGCATCGGCGTGCTGACGGGCACAAGCGGGCGGGACGACCTCGCGCCGCTTGCCGACCATGTGATCGAGAGCATCGCGCTTCTGCCTGCGCTGCTCGACGAGCTGGACGCCTAGCTGTCCCAGATCGAACGGAAGGCACGCGTATCGTCGAGAAGGCGCTGC
>JAHBYK010000014.1 GCA_019635965.1 Parvibaculum sp.
GCCGCCGGTGGAGATCACCACGTCGATCGTCTCGTCGGCGATCCATGCCTTGAGCGCGGCGCGAATGAGCGGCTCGTCATCCGGCACGATGCGGCGCGCGGCGACGCGGTGCCCCGCCTTTTCGATCCGCTCGGCCAGCGTGTCGCCCGACTTGTCGTCCTCGCTGGTGCGCGTGTCCGAGACGGTCAGGACGGCAATGTTCAGCGGAATGAAGTCGCGTGTCTCGTCGATGCCGGGCATGGGCGCGCCTTTCGCTTGGGGAAGGCGGCATCATATAGCGCAAATGGCGGCGAGTGTCGCGGCGGAAAGGCGCTCAGCGGCCGACGCTGTCATAGACCGGCCAGTCGCCGGAAGCGGTCGCATCGAGCGAGCCGACAGGCTGGCCAAGCCGCTCACGATAAATCCAGTAATTGGTGACGACGCGTTCGATATAGCCGCGCGTCTCGGCGGCGGGGATCGACTCGATGAAGAGGAAGGGATCGCCGCGAAAGTCGACGCTGGTGAGCCAGCGCGACAGATTGCCGGGACCGCCATTATAGGCCGTGGTCAGCATGAACAGGTTGCCGTTCGGCTCGCCCGAACCCATCAGCTCGGAAATATATTCCTGTCCAAGCGTCAGGTTGAAGGAAGGATCGTAAAGACGGTCGCTGTTGTTGCCCGCAAGCGAACGATCCTGCGTGATGTGGCTCGCCGTTGCCGGCATGATCTGCATCAGCCCGCGCGCGCCGGCCCATGAGGTCACATCCGGCCGGAAGCCGCTTTCCTGCCGCATGAAGGCGAGAAGAAGCGCGCGGTCCACCTTGTAACCATTGCTCGGCTGGTAATCGGCAAGCGGGAAGAGACCCGAATTGAGAACGATGCGGCCTTCCTTCGTGCCCAGCGCGGGCAGGTGCGCGGCATTTGCGACCTGCAACTGGACCGCCGGCAGCGCATAGGCCGTCGCCAATGCGATCAGCGGCTGATCGAGCGAGGGGTCGATCAGCGCATGGGCGCGGATCAGCTCCTCGCGCGCGAGATCGCGCTTGCCGGTCTGCATCAGCGCGACGGCGCGGGCGATGGCCGGCGTTTGCGTGAGCGCGCGGAAGGATGCCTGATCGAGCCGCGGCTCGATCCAGTCGATCGCGAGATTGCGGCCAAGCTGCCGCGTCGCCAGGATGCCGTAGAAGGTTGCACCCGTATCGGCGGCGACTTCGAGCATCGGCGCGACTTTTTCCGGCTTGCCTTCCGCAAGATAGGCGCGCGCCGCCCAGAAGCCGCCCGCCGCCCGCGTCCAGGGCGAGACGCGCTCGCTTTTCGTCAGCCGTTCGAAATGCCGCGCGGCACTTGCATGATTTTCCATCCGCCACGCGGCGAGGCCGGCATACCAGTCGGCCATCGGCACCTCGCGCCAATGCGTGAGGAGAATTTCCGACGCCAGCCTGTAGGCGCGTTCGTCCTGGCCCTCGAGGAAATAGGAAGCGACGATGCGCTCGCGCACCTTGTCGAATTCCGCATTGGTGAGGGCATTGCGGGCATTCTTGCGGCGCAGATGCGCTTCCACCTGAGCCGCGCTCTCGCGGCGAAGCATGTCGCGCACTTCATTGTCGATTTCGCGGAAGCGCGGCGAGGTCGGTTCGATGTCGCCATCATCGACGGCATAGGTCGCGTGAACGGGCTGACGCCAGCGCCGGGGCAGCGGCCTTTCGGGCGCCGCGGCGGAGGCGGGGCGCCGCATCATCGCAAGTTTGTAGATGTCGGCGGCGCCGGGATGATCGTTGTACTTCGCAAGCCAGTCCCGCAGTTCCGCATAGCTCGTGCGGTAATGGGGCCCCATATATTTGACGTGAAGGACATGGCCCATGAGGCGCTTGTCGCGGAGCTGCGCGGCGAGCCTGTCGGCTTCCTTGAAATTGCCGCGCTCGGTGGCGGCGAAAATCTTGCGGTAGGTCTCGCGGTCGACACCGTCGAGAATTTCGGGGCTCCAGACGCCGGCGGCGGGCCTTGCATCCGTGCCGGCGGCGAGGGCACCGGCATGCGGCGCGAGAGCGGACAGAAAAAGAAATGCGGCCGCTGCTGCGGCCACAAGAACCATCCGGTGCGCTGCAGCCGCAGCGGCAAAGAGAGAAGCCCCCCGTTTCATGGGCGCCATCTTAGCGGCGGAGTCAGGTCCGGCAAGCCCGCGATGGTTGAATCGGTCCAGATTCGTTGAATCCGCCCAATCCCGTCAGGATTGCAGGCGGGCCTTGAGCGACAGGAGGTCGCGCCAGGCAAGCTGCTTTTGCGCGGGCTGGCGCAGCAGATAGGCAGGATGGAGCGTCGGCAGGGCGGGCACATCGCGTCCGCCAACCTTCACATTCGTCCATTTTCCCCTGAGGCGCATGATGCCCGTATCGGTGCCGAGCATCTGTTTTGCGGCAACACCGCCCAGCAGCACGAGAATATCGGGGTTCACCAATTCGACATGGCGCTCCACGAAGGGCATGCAGACGGCATGTTCGGCCGGTGTCGGCGTGCGGTTGCCCGGCGGACGCCAGGGCAAAGTATTGATGATGTAGACGCTCGTGCGGTCGAGACCGATCGCGGCCAGCATCCGGTCGAGCAGCTGTCCGGCCCGGCCGACAAAGGGCAGCCCCTGGAGATCTTCGTCGCGCCCCGGCGCCTCGCCGATCAGCATGATACGCGCCTGAGGATTACCATCGGCAAAGACAAGATTCTTGGCGGTATAGCGCAGCGGGCAGCCCTCGAAACCGGCCAGCGCCTGTCTCAATTCGTCGAGCGTGTTGCAGCGCGCGGCAATCTCGCGCGCGCTACCGGCGGCCTGCGTGTCCTCCAGGGGAATGGAGGAAGGCGGCACGGCGCGTGGCGCGGGTGCGGCGGGGGCTGCATCGCCGCGCGGATCGGGCCGGGCGCCGCGGACGGTAGCCGTCCGTGGAGCGGCTTCGGGCGCGGGCGCGGCCGCATCGGCAAGTTCGTAACGGTTTACAGGCTCGTCGCCCAGCGCGTCGCTCACGCCCGCCTCGACATGGAAGGCGAGAAGCGCGATGGCCTGTTCGCGCGACAATTTCTGCTGTTCGTTGCCTGACGGGCTCATGGCGTGCCGGAGGGTTCCTGTTCCGGTTCGGATTTCGCTGCCGGCAGTTTGACGCCGCGCAAGCGAGACTTACAGTCATTTCGCGGCCCTGTCCGGTGTTTGTTGCGAATGGAGCGCAACTGGCGGGCCCGAGGCACCGGGTGCCCCCATATATTGACCATGAGGATCATTCGCACCATAACGGAGCCCGGTTTTCAGCGGCAATCCGGCACGGCGCAAGCGTCGGCGGCCAAGGGAGATGAAAAATGAGCGAGGCGGCGGTCGAACGCGAATTTATGGAGTATGACGTCGTAATCGTCGGCGGCGGCCCTGCGGGCCTGTCGGCCGCGATCCGCCTGCGCCAGCTCGCGGCGGAGCATGATTTCGACATTTCGGTCTGCCTGATCGAGAAAGGCTCCGAAGTCGGCGCGCATATCCTTTCGGGTGCCGTGATCGATCCGATCGGCCTCGACACGCTGATCCCCGACTGGCGCGAAAAGGGAGCCCCGCTCGATACCGAAGTCACGGCCGACCATTTCCTCTATCTCGGCCCGGCCGGCAGCCTGCGCGTTCCCAATTTCCTGTTCCCGCCGCTGATGAACAATCACGGCAATTACATTGCGAGCCTTGGCAATGTCTGCCGCTGGCTTGCCGAACAGGCCGAGGCGCTGGGCGTTGAAATCTATCCGGGCTTTGCGGGCGCCGAAGTGCTCTATGGCGAGGACGGTTCGGTGCGCGGCGTCGTGACCGGCGATCTCGGCGTGGCCAAGGACGGCAGCCACAAGGACAGCTATACGCCGGGCATGGAGCTGCGCGGCAAGTACACGCTCTTTGCCGAAGGCGTGCGCGGCTCGCTGTCGAAGGAGCTGATCCGCAAGTTCAAGCTCGACGAAGGCCGCGAGCCGCAGAAGTTCGGCATCGGCCTGAAAGAGCTCTGGGAAATCGACCCGGCGAAGCACAAGAAGGGCCTCGTGCAGCACACGATGGGCTGGCCGCTCGACAACTCGACCGGCGGCGGCTCCTTCCTCTATCACTTCGGCGAAAATCTCGTCTCGGTCGGCTTCGTGGTTCACCTGAATTACAAGAACCCGTACCTGTCGCCCTTCGACGAGTTCCAGCGTTTCAAGCATCATCCGGCGATTGCCGACACCTTCGTTGGCGGCAAGCGCATCGCCTATGGCGCGCGTGCGATCACCGAAGGCGGCTTCCAGTCCGTGCCGAAACTCATCTTCCCGGGCGGCGCGCTGATCGGCTGCTCGGCCGGTTTCGTCAACGTGCCGCGCATCAAGGGCAGCCACAACGCCATGCTCACCGGCATCATGGGCGCGGAAGCGGCCTTCGAGGCGGTGAAGGACGGGCGCCAGGGCGACGAGCTTTCCGCCTATCCGGAAGCCTATGAGAAGAGCCCGGTCTACAAGGATCTGAAGCGCGTCCGCAACGTGAAACCGCTCTGGTCCAAGCTCGGCACCTTCCTCGGCATCGGCCTTGGCGGTATCGACATGTGGATGAACAATCTCGGTATCGGTCTGCCCTTCACGCTGAAGCACGGCAAGCCCGACTACGCATCGCTCAAGGAAGCGAAGGACTGCAAGCCGATCGATTATCCCAAGCCCGACGGCAAGATTTCCTTCGACAAGCTGTCCTCGGTCTTCATCTCCGCGACCAATCACGAGGAAGACCAGCCGGTCCATCTGCGCCTGAAGGACCCGGCGATTCCGATCGGCTACAACCTGCCGAAATTCGCCGAGCCCGCGCAGCGCTATTGCCCGGCCGGCGTCTATGAGGTGGTGCGCGACGACAATGGCTCGAACCCGCGCTTCCAGATCAACGCGCAGAACTGCGTCCACTGCAAGACCTGCGATATCAAGGACCCGGCCCAGAACATCAACTGGACGGTGCCGGAAGGCGGCGGCGGGCCGAATTACCCGAATATGTAAATCCATCCCGAAAACGGGGGCTGTATCCGGCCCCCGTTTTTTTTGCTTTTATAGCGGCATGTTGTGCCGCCTCACGGGGCGGCTGATTCCGAAGGCGCGAAGGCAGGCCCCTCCATGATGAGTTCCGATGCGGCGCGAATGAGCGGAGCGCCGTTGTTGCGGTTGGCCAGGGTGATGGCCGTGACATCCCTTGTGGCCCTGCTTGGCGGTTGCGCCGGAACCGGCGGGTTTTCGGTCTTCTCGAAGGAACAGGCGGAATCGCCCTTCGGCGCCTATCTGGCCGGCCGCCATGCTGCGACCATGAACGATGGCAGCAAGGCAGCCGTCTTTTATGAACGCGCACTCAAGGATCAGCCGGACGATCCGGTCATTCTCGAACGCGCCTTCATGGCGGCGCTGACGGCGGGCGACATGGCGCGTGCCGTGCCGCTTGCGCAACGCCTGTCCGTCATCGAACCGTCAGAGCGCATGGCGCGGCTGACGCTGGCGCTGGCGGCGCTGCGCGAGGGGCGCTATGGCGATGCCTCGCGCGAGATGGACGCGGCGGCACCTGGACCCTTCACGGCGCTGGTCGGCACGCTGACCCATGCCTGGGCCGCCGTCGGCGACGGCGACCGGCAGCGCGCGCTCGACAAGATCGCCGCCTTCGAGGGCCGCGCCGCCTTCGCGCTGTTCCGTTCCTATCACGAAGCCCTGATGCTCGATGTGCTTGGCGACCGCGAGGGCGCGGCCAAGGCCTTTGAAAAGGCGATGGAAGCAAGCGGCGGCGGGTCGATCCGCGTGGTGCAGGCCTATGCCAGCTTCGCCGCGCGCCATGGCGAGCGCGACGAGGCGCGCAAGGCGCTCACGAGTTTCATCGAAATGTCCGGCGAGCACCCGCTGGCCGAATATGAACTGAAGCGCCTCGATGCAGGCGAAACGCCGCCGCCTCTCGTCGCCAATGCGCACGAAGGGGTGGCCGAGGCGCTTTACGGCCTGGGCAGCGCCCTGGCGAGCGACACATCGACGAACCTCGCCGAGCTCTATCTCAATCTCGCGCTCTTCATGCGGCCCGATTTCGACATCGCGCGCTCGCTGCTCGGCGGCGCCTATGAAACGCAGAAGCGGTGGGCGGATGCGGTCGACTCCTATCAGCGGATCGGCAAATCCTCGCCGCTCTATCTCAACGCGCAGATCCAGACCGCCATGTCGCTCGACAAGCTCGACCGCGAAGAAGAGGCGGTTCGCGTATTGCAGCGCCTTGCGCGCGACAATCCCGATCGCATCGAGCCGCTGGTCGCGCTTGGCGACATTCATCGCGCGAAGGAGAAATATGCCGAGGCGGCGGCGGAATATGAACGCGCCATAATCCTTGCGGGCGAACCGGCGGAGCGCGACTGGACGCTTTACTATGCGCGTGGCATCTGCTTCGAGCGGCTTGGCGAGTGGGACAAGGCGGAAAAGGATTTGCAGCTCGCGCTCGAGCTTTCCGGCGAGCATCCGCTGGTGCTGAACTATCTCGGTTACTCCTGGATCGAGCAGCATCACCGTCTCGACGAGGCGCTGGAGATGATCGAAAAGGCGGTCGAGCGCCGCCCGAATGACGGCTTCATCGTCGACAGCCTGGGCTGGGCGCGCTATCGCCTTGGCCAGTACGATCTCGCGGTGAAATATCTCGAGCGCGCGGTCGAGTTGCAGCCCGGCGATCCGACAATCAACGAACATCTGGGCGATGCCTTCTGGAAGGTCGGACGCCGCATCGAGGCGCGCTATCAGTGGAGCCATGCGCTGTCGCTCGAGCCGGAACCCGTCCGCGAGGCGATCCTGCGCACCAAGCTCGATTTCGGACTCGAGGCCGGCGAAAAGGCCGAGCAGGACGCCAAGGCGAAGCCTCAAGCAGGCTCGTGATGGCGGCGCCGGAGCGCGAAAGCGCCTTCGCCAAGATCAATCTGAGCCTGCGCATTTCCGGCCGCCGCCCCGACGGCTATCACGAGCTGCGAAGTCTCGCCGTCTTTGCAGCGATCGGCGACCGGATCGAGGTGCACCCATCCGCGCAGCTCACGCTCGATCTCGAAGGCCGCTTCGCTTCATCGCTTGCCGGCGAAGCGGACAATCTGGTGCTGCGCGCCGCGCGCGGGTTGCGCGATCTTTGCGGCATCGGGGAAGGCGCCCGCATCCTTCTCGAAAAGAACCTGCCGGTCGCATCCGGCATCGGCGGCGGATCGGCCGACGCGGCGGCGGCGCTTCGCGCGCTGATGCGGCTCTGGCGGGTCAAGCCGGATGAAGCCGGCCTGATGCGGCTTGCGGCTTCGCTGGGCGCGGATGTGCCTGTCTGTCTTGGCACGGCGCCAGCGCTGATGAGCGGCATCGGGGAGAAGATCCGGCGCCTGCCGCGCCTGCCGGAAATCTGGCTGCTGCTGGCAAATCCGGGTGTCGCGCTTTCGACGGCGGATGTGTTCCGCGCGCTTGCCGCGCCGCCGCTTGCCGCCGCGCCTGCTGCGGCTCACCTGCCGGATTTCGCAACACTCGATGATCTCGTCGAATGGCTGCAAGGCGAACCGAACGATCTTGAGCGGCCCGCACGGGCGCTCCTGCCGCTGATCGGCGAGGTGATCGGGGCAATCGCCGCGACGCCGGGCTGCCGCCTTGCGCGCATGTCGGGCTCGGGCGCCACCTGCTTCGGCATCTATGCCAGCGCGAGCGAGGCGCAATCGGCCGCCGCAGCACTTTCCGCAGCTCACCCCGGCTGGTGGATCGCGGCGGCGCCTGCCGTCAGTGATTCCGGTTGATGCAGAATTCGACGAGCTTCGTCAGCGCCACGCGATAGGGGCTTTCCGGGAAGATCGCCAGCGCGTCGATGGCAATCGCGCCGTAATGCTTCGCCCGCGCGATCGTGTCGTCGAGCGCCGCATGCCGCTGCATCAGCTCGATCGCATGTCCGAGGTCGCCGTCCCTGCGCTCGCCCTGTTGCAGGGTGCGCTGCCAGAAGGCGCGCTCTTCCGAATTGCCGCGCCGGTAGGCGAGGACGACGGGCAGCGTGATCTTGCCTTCGCGGAAATCGTCGCCCGTATTCTTGCCGAGCGCGGCCGAGCGGCCGCCATAGTCGAGCGCATCATCGACGAGCTGGAAGGCGATGCCGAGATTGCGGCCATAGGAATGAAGCGCGGCGGCCTCGGTCTGATCGCGCTGCGCGATGACCGCCCCGATTTCCGAGGCAGCGGCGAAAAGCGCCGCGGTCTTGGCGGAAATCACGCGCATATAGGCGTCTTCGGTCGTGCTCGTGTCCTTTGCGGCAGCGAGCTGCATCACTTCGCCTTCGGCGATGATCGACGCCGCATCGGCGATGATCTCGAGCGCGCGGAGCGATTTCGTTTCGACCATGAGCTTGAAGGCGCGGCCGAGCAGGAAGTCACCGACCAGGACGCTCGCCTGATTGCCCCAGACCATGCGCGCCGTTTCCTTGCCGCGCCGGAGGTCGCTTTCGTCCACCACATCGTCATGGAGGAGGGTCGCCGTATGGAGAAATTCCACTGTCGCCGCGAGCTTGATGTGGTCCTTGCCCTGATAGCCGCACATCTTGGAGGCGGCGATGGTGAGCATGGGGCGAAGCCGCTTGCCGCCGGAATTGATGAGGTGGCTCGCAAGGTCCGGGATCATCGGCACGTCGGAAGCCATCCGCTCACGGATGAAATCGTTGACCGCTTCCATCTCGCCGCGAACCAGCGCCTGCAGCTCCGCAACCGCATTCGGTCCGCGGCCGCGATCTTCATCAAGGGGAACAACAACGCCCACGCGCCACTCCTGCTCCGGGAGGGCCGCCTTGCAGCCCGAGTTATCCACAACCGGCATGTGTTATCCTGCCGTCATGAGGGAGCATAGGTTGACGCCCCCTGTGCGGCAAGGGCTGCAAGACCTAGATAAATCCTCAAGCGCGGCGCTTTTCGCCGCATTTCCGGCGGAGCGGAAAGGGCCAGTCCGCATGAAGGAGTTGATTCGAACGAACGACCCCGTGCTGGTCTCGTTTCTGACGCACCGGCTGCGCGAGGAGGGTATTGAGCCCTTCGAAATGGATGTCCATATGAGCCTGACGGAAGGCTCGCTCGGCATCCTGCCCAAGCGTATCATGGTGGTGGATGAGGATTACGGGCGCGCACGGATCATTCTCGACGAGGTTCAGAGGAGCGGCACCTGATGAGCGCGACACTGACGGATGAGAAACCGGCCAATGACGTTACCGATGACGGCTTTCTCGGCGGCAGGCTGAAGATCCTGCAACCGGCAAAGGGCTATCGCGCGGGGCTCGACGCGGTGCTGCTCGCCGCCTCCATTCCCGCGCGCGAAGGAGAGCGCGTGCTGGAAGCGGGCGCGGGCGTCGGCGTTGCGAGCCTCTGCCTCGCCTCGCGCGTGAGCGGGCTCGATGTCGAAGGTATCGAGGTGCAGCCCGAGCTTGTGCGTCTCGCCGGCGAGAATATCGCGCGCAACGGCCTTGCCGGCCGCGTCTCCGTTACCGAAGGCGATATTGGCCTGCCGGTGCGCGATCTGGCGGCGGCGGGCTTTGCGCCCAACAGCTGGCATCACGTCTTTGCAAATCCGCCGTTTCACGATCCGGCGGCAAGCCCCGCCCCGCCCGATGCGAGCAAGGCCCAGTCACATCACCTGACGCTCGGTTCCGATCTCGACGACTGGGTACGCTTCTGCTGCGTGATGGCGCGGCCCAAGGGCACGGTGACATTCATTCACCGCGCCGACGCGCTGGCGGCGCTGCTCGGCGTCATGTCGGGCCATCTCGGCGGTATCGAGGTCTTTCCGCTCTGGCCGGCGGCCGGCAAGCCGGCCTCGCGCGTGATCGTGCGCGGCCAGCGCGACTCGAAGGCACCGCTGACGCTCCGCCCCGGCCTTGTGCTGCATGGCACGGATGGCCGCTTCACGCCGCGCGCCGAAAGCCTGCTGCGGGAAGGCGCGGCGCTCCGTTTCGACCAGCCGGGCTGAGGGAGCGGGGCCCCGCGCTTGCTGCCTGCGCCGCGCCACCCTATCTATGGTGACATGAGAAACCGTATTGCGCCTTTCCTTCCCGGCCCGCTGCGCCGCCGCGTGGCACCCGGCTGGTCTCCGAAACCCGTGGTTGCCGTGGTGCGGCTTGCCGGCATCATCGGCCCGTCGCAACCGTTGCGCGGCGGGCTCAATCTCGCCGCCGTCGCCCCCGCGCTCGAGGCCGCCTTTTCCATGCGCGGCGTGAAGGCGGTGGCGCTCGTCATCAATTCGCCGGGCGGATCGCCCGTCCAGTCCTCGCTGATCTACAAGCGCATCCGCGCGCTGGCGGAGGAAAAGGGTTTGCCCGTCTATGCCTTTGCGGAGGATGTGGCGGCTTCCGGCGGCTACATGATCGCCTGCGCGGCGGACGAGATTTACGCCGATCAAAGCTCGATCCTCGGCTCCATCGGCGTCGTCTCGGCAGGCTTCGGCTTTACCGGCCTGATCGAGAAGCTCGGTGTCGAGCGCCGGGTCCATACGGCTGGCGAGAGCAAGGCCATGCTCGATCCCTTCCAGCCGGAAAAGCCCGAAGAAGTGGCCCGCCTGAAGGCGCTCCAGTCCGACGTGCATGATTACTTCAAGAAACTCGTCTCCGAATCCCGCGGCGAGCGGCTGAAGAAGGACGATGCGGACATCTTCTCCGGCGCCTTCTGGGCGGGCGAGGGCGCGGTTGCCCGCGGCCTTGCCGACGGCATTGGCGATGTCCGGGGCAAGATGCGGGAGCTTTTCGGCAAGGACGTGCGGCTGAAACTCGTGACCTCGCGCGGGCCCTGGTGGCGGCCTTCGGCGGGCGGCGGCGTCGATTCGAGCCGTGCGGAGGGGCTTTTTGCCCGTCTCGGGGCCGGTTTTGCGGCCGAACTCGGCGACGGGCTCATTGCCGCAGCCGAGAGGCGTTCCCTTTGGAGCCGTTTTGGCCTTTAATGGCCAATGCAGGCCGGTTCAGTTTCCGCCGGTCCGCCAGTTTGAGAGGACGATGACATGACGAAGATCGTCTTTGCCGCCATTTTCCTGGTGGCATTCTACGCCGCCTATCAGGCGATCCAGCGCGCCGCGATGCGCCAGCGCGAGGCCTTTGCCCGCGCCCGCCCGCAGAGCCGCATGGAACCGCGCGATCTCGGCACGCTGCGCGATGGCGGCGACGGCATCTATGTGCCGGAGCACAGCCGCCGCGACTGAGCGGGCAGCGCCCTGAGCGCGTCCGGCGGGCAGACCCCGCACGGGCGCAAATCCCTTTTCCTGCCATGAACTTGACCCTGTCCGGGGCGGCGGCTAGTTTGCGCCCGCCCGAGGCAGCGCGTTCGCGGGCCTTGATTCCGCTGGCCGATCTCGCTTGAAAGCGCCTCCCGACATGACGGCGAAGCCCGATAATTCTTTCCAGTCGCTGATCCTGAAATTGCAGTCCTTCTGGGCCGCGCAGGGCTGCGTCATTCTTCAGCCCTACGACATGGCGATGGGCGCGGGCACCTTCCACCCGGCGACGACGCTGCGCGCGCTGGGGCCGAAGCCCTGGAAGGCGGCCTATGTGCAGCCCTCGCGCCGCCCGACCGACGGACGCTATGGCGAGAACCCGAACCGCTTTCAGCATTACTATCAGTTTCAGGTGATCCTGAAGCCGAGCCCCGCGAACCTTCAGGAGCTTTATCTCGAAAGCCTGAAGGTGCTCGGCATCGATGCCGCCAACCACGACATCCGCTTCGTCGAGGACGACTGGGAAAGTCCGACGCTGGGCGCCTGGGGCCTTGGCTGGGAAGTCTGGTGCGACGGCATGGAAGTCTCGCAGTTCACCTACTTTCAGCAGGTGGGCGGCATCGACTGCAACCCCGTCTCGGGCGAGCTCACCTACGGCCTCGAGCGCCTTGCCATGTATATCCAGGGCATCGACAACGGCTATGAACTCGATTTCAACGGCGCCACCGGCGATGACCGTGTGACCTATGGCGATGTCTTCCATCAGGCCGAAGTCGAATTCTCCGCACATAATTTCGAGCACGCGAACACGGAAATGCTGTTCCGCCATTTCGAGGATGCGGAGAAAGAGTGTGCCTCGCTGCTCGAAAAGGGGCTGGCGCTGCCGGCCTATGACCAGGTCATCAAGGCCTCTCACAATTTCAACCTGCTCGATGCGCGCGGTGTGATCTCCGTCACCGAACGTCAGGCCTATATCGGCCGCGTCCGCGCGCTCGCCAAAGGCTGTGCCGAAGCCTGGGTGAAGTCGCAGGAGGCGCGCGCATGAGCGAACTTCTGCTCGAACTCTTTTCCGAGGAAATTCCCGCGCGGATGCAGAAGCGCGCGGGCGAGGATCTCGTGCGCCTCGTAAGCGATGCGCTGAAGGAAGCAGGCGTCGAGGGAAAGAACGCGCGCGCCTATGCGACGCCGCGCCGGCTTACCCTCGTCGTCGAGGGCCTGCCCGAGCGCACGCCCGATGTGAAGGAAGAACGCAAGGGCCCCAAGGTCGGCGCGCCGCAACAGGCGATCGACGGCTTCCTGCGCGCGGCGGGCCTCGCCTCCATTGACGAAGCGAAGGTGCAGGAAGACAAGAAGGGCGCCTTCTATCTCGCGGTGACGGAGAGACAGGGCCGGGCGACGGCGGAGCTGATCGCCGAGATCGTGCCCGGCGTGATCCGCGCCTTTCCCTGGCCGAAATCGATGCGCTGGGGCAGCGGCACGCTGCGCTGGGTACGCCCGCTTCACTCGATCCTCTGCCTGCTCGGCGGCAAGGTGGTGCCCTTCGAGGTGGATGGCATCAAATCGGGCGACACGACACGCGGCCACCGCTTCATGGCACCGGGCGCTTTCGCGGTGAAAGACTTTGCCGATTACGAGATGAAGCTGACGGAAGCGAAGGTCGTGCTCGACGCCGGCAAGCGCGCGCATTTCATCCATGCGGGCGCGAAGGCGCTGGCGGAAGCCGAAGGCCTGACGCTCGTCGAGGACGAGGCGTTGCTTCACGAAGTGGCGGGGCTTGTCGAATGGCCGGTGCCGCTGATCGGCCGCATCGACGATGAATTCATGTCCGTGCCGCAGGAAGTGCTGACCAGCACGATGCGCGCCAATCAGAAATATTTCGCGCTGCACGACGCGGGAGGCAAGCTCGCCCCGCGTTTTATCGTGGTGGCGAATCTCGAAGCGGAAGATGGCGGCAAGGCCATCGTGAACGGCAATGAGCGCGTGCTGCGCGCCCGCTTCGCCGATGCGCGCTTCCTGTGGGATCAGGACCGCAAGCAGACACTGACGAGCCGCTTGCCGAAACTTAATGAAGTCATCTACCACGCAAAGCTTGGAAACCTGCACGACCGTGCGATTCACTTAGGCAGACGGGCGCAAGCCCTTGCCGCGTATGTGCCAAGCATTGATCCCGATAGAGCGAGAATAGCAGCTACCCTTTCTAAGGCAGATCTAGTCTCGCAGATGGTCTATGAGTTTCCCGAGTTGCAGGGCCTTATGGGCGCTTACTATGCAAGGAATGATCGTCTGGGCGAAGACATAGCTTGCGCCATCGCAGAGCATTACTCGCCACTCGGCCCTTCTGACAATGTCCCATCCTCGCCGCTAGGCAAGATCGTCGCGTTGGTGGACAAGCTCAATGCTTTGGCGGGATTCTGGTATATCGAAGAACTGCCCACGGGCTCAAAGGACCCGTTTGCGCTTCGTCGGTCGGCGCTCGGTGTGATTCGAATTGTTCTCGAGGGTTCTCTGAGAATACCGCTGCGCAAATACTTGAAAGACGAAATTTCAAGCTTGCAGATTCTTGGGGTTGGACTGGACAGCTGGGTTGCAAAAGCGAAGCTCACCGCCGCGCAAAAGTTTGACCGAGCCTCGGTGGAATCTGATCCCGCAGACATAGACGTTTTTGGGTTTATTGCCGATGACCTCCTCTCCTTCTTCGCCGACCGTCTGAAAGTCTATCTGCGCGATCGCGGCGCGCGGCATGATCTCGTCGATGCCGTGTTCGCGCTGGAAGGTCAGGACGATCTCGTGCTGATCGTGAAGCGCGTGGAGGCTCTGTCGGAATTCCTCAGCACCGAAGACGGCGCGAACCTGCTGGCCGGCTACAAGCGTGCGACCAATATCCTTCGGATCGAGGAGAAGAAGGACGGTGCGAGCTATGACGCTGCGCCGGATGCCGCGCTTTTCGCGCAGGACGAGGAAAAGGCACTTGCTGCCGCCATCGCCGCCGCGACGGGCCGCGCGAAGGAAGCCGTGGCACAGGAAGATTTCGCCGCCGCCATGTCGGCGCTCGCCACGCTGCGCGCGCCGGTCGATGCCTTTTTCGACAAGGTGACGGTCAATGCCGACGATGCGAAGGTTCGCGCGAACCGCCTGAAGCTGCTCGCGCAGATCCGCGCCGCGCTTCACGAGGTCGCCGATTTTTCGAAGGTCGAGGGGTAGAATCCCGGCCTAAAATAAACTCGTCATTGCCGGGCGCTCCTTTGAGCTTTAAGGAGGCCGGCAATCCTGAGCGACAAGGCTCTGTGCGAGCGGCCCCTGGATGCCCGGATCAAGTCCGGGCTGACGTTTGAGTGTGTAGCGCAGAAAGCCCAAACCAAAGGCAAGTGCGATGGCTGACAAGAAGTGGGTCTATTCCTTCGGTGACGGCAAGGCGGAAGGCGCGGCGTCGATGCGCGACCTTCTGGGCGGCAAGGGCGCGAACCTCGCCGAGATGTCGAATATCGGCCTGCCCGTGCCGCCGGGCTTCACCATCACCACCGAAGTCTGCACCGCCTTCTACGACAATGACCGGAACTATCCGGCGGGCCTGCGCGAGCAGGTGGAAGAGGCGCTCGCCTCGATCGGCAAGGCGGTCGGCATGTCTTTCGGCGACCCGGCGAACCCGCTGCTCGTCTCCGTCCGATCCGGCGCCCGCGCCTCCATGCCCGGCATGATGGACACGGTGCTGAATCTCGGCCTCAACGACGAGACGGCGGCGGGCCTTGCCAAGCGCGCGGGCGACGAACGCTTCGCCTATGACAGCTATCGCCGCTTCATTTCCATGTATTCCGATGTGGTGCTCGGCGTCGATCATCACAATTTCGAGGAGATTCTCGAATACTACAAGGAAGAGCAGGAATATAATCTCGACACGGAGCTTTCCGCCGCCGACTGGCAGGACGTGATCGCGCGCTACAAGGCTCGCGTCGAGGAGGAGCTTGGCAAGCCCTTCCCGCAGGATGTGAACGAACAGATCTGGGGCGCGATCGGCGCCGTTTTCGGCTCGTGGCGGAACCGCCGCGCGGAAACCTATCGCCGGTTGCACAATATTCCCGAAAGCTGGGGCACGGCCGTCAATGTGCAGGCCATGGTCTTCGGCAACATGGGCAATACGAGCGCGACGGGCGTGGCTTTCACGCGCAATCCCTCGACCGGCGAAAAGGCCTATTACGGGGAGTTCCTCGTGAATGCGCAGGGCGAGGACGTGGTGGCCGGCATCCGCACGCCGCAAAGCCTGACGAAGAAGGCGCGCATCGAAGGCAACGACAAGCTGCCCTCGATGGAAGAGGCGATGCCGGAAGCCTTTGCCGAACTTGCGGCGAATTTCGACCGGCTGGAGCGCCATTACCGCGACATGCAGGACGTGGAATTCACCGTACAGGAGGGCAAGCTCTGGATGCTCCAGACGCGCGCCGGCAAGCGCACGGCAAAGGCCGCGCTGAAGATTGCGGTGGAAATGGTGGCGGAAGGGCTGATCGACGAGAAGACAGCGATCTCCCGCGTCGATCCCGCCTCGCTCGACCAGCTGCTGCATCCGACGCTCGATCCAGACGCGCCGCGCGATGTGCTGGCAACGGGCCTGCCCGCCTCGCCGGGCGCGGCATCGGGCGAAGTCGTCTTCAATTCGGACGAGGCGGCGGCGCTGCGCCAGGCGGGCCGGAATGTCATTCTGGTGCGCGTCGAAACGAGCCCGGAAGACATCAACGGCATGCATTCGGCGGTTGCGATCCTCACCTCGCGCGGCGGCATGACGAGCCATGCGGCGGTCGTGGCGCGCGGCATGGGCCGGCCCTGCGTCTCCGGCGCGGGCTCGATCCGCATCGACTACAAGTCGGAAACATTCACGGCTTCCGGCGTCACCGTGAAGAAGGGCGATGTCATCACGGTGGATGGTTCGACCGGACAGGTGCTGAAGGGCGAGATACCGACGCTCCAGCCCGAGCTGTCCGGCGACTTCGCCACGCTGATGGCCTGGGCCGACAAGCACCGCCGCATGGAAGTGCGCACCAATGCGGAAACGCCGCATGATGCCGAAACCGCGCGCAAGTTCGGCGCCGAAGGCATCGGCCTTTGCCGCACCGAACACATGTTCTTCGAGGAGGACCGCATCGTTGCCGTGCGCCAGATGATCCTCGCCGACGACGCGAAGGGCCGCCGCGCCGCGCTCGACAAGATCCTGCCCATGCAGCGCGACGACTTCCGCCAGCTTTTCGAGATCATGCACGGGCTTCCCGTGACGATCCGCCTGCTCGATCCGCCGCTGCATGAATTCCTGCCGAAAGGCGAGGCGGAGATTGCCGATTTTGCGAAGGAAACGGGCGCCGATGCCGACAAGCTCGCGCGCCGTCTGGCCGATCTGGCGGAAACGAACCCGATGCTCGGCCATCGCGGCTGCCGCCTCGGCATTTCCTATCCCGAGATTTACGAGATGCAGGCCCGCGCGATTTTCGAAGGCGCGCTGCTCGCCGCCGAAAAGACCGGCGCGGCCGTGATCCCGGAAATCATGATCCCGCTTGTCGGCATGAAGGCGGAACTCGACTTCCTGAAGGAACGTATCATTGCCGTGGCAGCCGAAGTCGAAAAGGAAAAGGGCCGGAAGCTCGATTACATCATCGGCACCATGATCGAGCTGCCGCGCGCGGCGCTCATGGCGCGCGAGATCGCGCAATCGGCGGAGTTCTTCTCCTTCGGCACGAACGACCTGACGCAGACGACCTATGGCATCAGCCGCGACGACGCCGCCCATTTCATGAACGACTACATGGGCAAGAAAATCCTCTCGCAGGACCCCTTCGTCTCGCTGGACCGCGAGGGCGTGGGCGAGCTGGTGCGGATCGCGGCGGAGCGGGGCAGGGCGGCACGGCCCGGCATCAAGCTCGGCATCTGCGGCGAGCATGGCGGCGACCCGGCCTCCATCGCCTTCTGCGAGGAAGTGGGCCTGACCTATGTCTCCTGTTCGCCCTACCGGGTTCCGATCGCGCGGCTGGCGGCGGCACAATCTGCGCTTGCAGGCGGTGGCAACCCGGTGGCGGGCGGCTCCACGGCCTAGTGCGCTGCACAATCATCTGGACACGGATGGTCCCGTTTCGGGATGATGTGTGTACGGATGATTAAGGAATTGGGCAAAATTGAGTCTAATTCGTTAACGCCTTGAGTCGTTGTAAAATGCATATTTGACGCATATTACGCTGCGTCACATGCGTTGCATTTTTGCTGCGATGCGATTTGTCGCACCTTGAAAAGTGTTTCATTTCAACTACATAAGCGTTGTCATTCACTGAGCCGCAATTATGACATTGTTGCGCCCAATTCGCCGTGTTACCTCCCGGCCTGATTAATGAGTGATGTTTGCCCAGGTGTCGAAGCGGCATCGGGCTCTGGCACGTTTATAGCGGTGCTGTCCGACAGGCTTGAAAGCGGTTCCCGAAAGGGGCCGGACCGGAAACCCCGGAGAGGGTCGGTCCTCGGGTCTGCAAGAACAACAAAGCAGAGACGGTTTAGAGAACGATGCGTAGATTGTTTCAATGGCTCGACCTGGGCCACCATGTCTCCGGCGCTGCGCAGATGGCTGCGGCAGTCCTTTGCCTTGGTTTCGTGTCGTTCAATGTCGTCTCGGCCATGACGACGCCCGATCCCGTCGTTGCCGTCCGTTCCTCCGATCTCCCGATGACCGCCGCAGCGCCCTCGCATGGCCGCGATCTCGCCGGTGCCTTCGCGGGCGACAGCTCCTTCCTCAATGCCCAGCTCGAAAATGCGAGTATCATCCTGCCGGCACCCGGGTCGCCGATGGATGTCGATACGCCGCTGGTCCGCCTGCGCGCGCAGCTCATCGAAGCGGAGCGCCGCTGCCTCGCGGCGGGCATCTATTTTGAGGCGCGCGGCGAATCCGTCGAGGGTCAGCTCGCCGTTGCCCGCGTCATTCTCAATCGCGTGAGCGCGCCGAACTATCCCGACAGCATATGCGGCGTGGTCTATCAGGGCGCGAGCCGCAAGACAGGCTGCCAGTTCTCGTTCACCTGCGACGGTGCGCTCAGCAAGCGGCCGAATGAGCGCCGCGCCTGGGCGAAAGCCCGCCGCACTGCGGAATATGTGACGCTCGGCCGTGTCGATGTGCAGGAGCTTGCGCCCGCGATGTATTACCATGCCGATTATGTGCAGCCCTATTGGGCGTCGAGCATGGTGGAAGTGGCGAAGATCGGCCGCCACATCTTCTATCGTCCGGCGCGCGAAGGCCGCTCGTAAGCGGCCTCCGCCTTATTGCTGCGTGAAGGGGATCAGCCCTTCTTCGCCTGTTCTTCCATCATCTTGAGCATCGGCGCGATGGGTCCCGTCGTCGCGATCTGCTCGCGGACCATTTCCGGCGCATTGCCGGCGGCCTTGTCGAGCTCGACGAGTTCCGGCGGCACATACCAGTGCAGCTTGTCGGAGCCATAGGCTTCCCAGACGACCTTTGCCACCTCGACCGGCGGAATGGCGCGGAACATGCCTTCCTTCGGCGCATTGGCAACGGCGCCCGCTGGCAGGATCGGTGTGTCGATCAGCCCCGGCAGCACGTCGGCCGCACGCACGCCGATCAGACGGAATTCGATCGACAGGGCTTCGGTAAGCCCCTTCACGGCATGTTTCGTCGCCGAATAGACGGCGATGCCCGGCATGCCATAGGTCGCCGAGGATGAGGACGTGGTGAAGCAGAGCGAATTGGCGGTCGCCTTCAGAAGCGGCAGCGCGGCGTGGATACCGTTCAGCACACCGATGAAGTTCACCTGCACGACGCGCAGATTGTCCTCGAAATTCATATCGGCAAAAAGGCCGCCCGCGCCGATGCCGGCATTGTTGAAGAGAATGTCCATCTTGCCGCCGGTCGCCTCGCCGAAATCGGCGACGGCCGCGTCATAGGCTTCCTTGTCGGTCACATCGAGCTTGCGGACGATGCAGTTGTCCGGCCCAAGTTCCTTTTCGAGCGCGACGAGACCAACGCCATTCACGTCATAGCCGCCGACGAACCAGCCCTTGCCGGCAAAGAGCCGCGCCGTCTCGAGCCCCATGCCCGACGCCGCGCCTGTGATGAAGATGGACTTCCGTCCGTTAGCCTGTCCCATGAGGTGCCTCCCGGTTTCTGTTCTGATTTTGTGGACCGTAGTCCAGTTTTAGCTGCCGGGAAAGCGGGAAGCGCGGTCAGGAGGCGGTCAGGCTGTCGAAGTCGAGGCCGATATCGAGGCAGGGCGCCGAATGGGTGATCCAGCCGCAGGAAATGAGATCGACGCCCGAGGCGGCGATGGCCGGTGCCGTTGCCGCGGTGATGCGGCCGGAAGCCTCGGCAATGGCGCGGCCGCCAATGCGGCGCACGGCTTCGGCAAGCTGCTCCGGCGTCATGTTGTCGAGCAGCACGGCATCGACGCCCGCCGCCAGCGCCTCGTCGAGCTGATCGAGCGTATCGACCTCTACCTCGATCTTGACCATATGGCCGCTTGCGGCCTTGGCGCGGGCGATGGCGGCGCTGATGCCGCCCGAGACGGCGATATGGTTGTCCTTGATGAGCACGGCATCATCGAGGCCGAAACGGTGGTTCATGCCGCCGCCAGCCTTGACCGCGTATTTCTCGAAGATGCGCAAGCCTGGCGTCGTCTTGCGCGTGCAGCAGACATGGGCCTTCGTGCCTTCGATGGCGCGCGCGATCTCCCGCGTTGCCGTCGCAATGCCCGACATGTGCCCGAGGAAATTGAGCGCCACGCGCTCGGCGGTGAGAATGCCGCGCGCCGGGCCTTCGATGGCGGCAATCGTGTCGCCCGGGTCCACATCCGAGCCGTCGCCTTTCACCACCGCAACCTTGAGCGAGGGATCGACGAGGCGGAATGCCATGCGCGCGCAGTCGAGGCCTGCAATGCGGCCCGATTGACGCGCATTGAGAAGGACGCGCGCCTTCGCTTCGGCGGGCACCGTTGCCTGCGTGGTGATGTCGCCCGCACGGCCAAGATCCTCGAGCAATGCGGTGCGCACTGCGGGCTCGATCATCAGCGGCGGGAGAGGCGTCAACGTCATGCCGTAACCTGCGCTTCCCCGGCGCCCGAAAGGGCAAATTCTTCTGCCGCCGCATCGGCGATGCGCGTTGCTTCCTTCAATGTGATGAAGCTGCGATGCCGCCAGGCGGCGCGCGGCGCGGCAAAATCCGTGCGGTAGTGGCCGCCGCGGCTTTCCTCGCGCGCGAAAGCGGCCGCCGCGATGAGCTTCGCCGCCGTGGCGATATTGCCGAACAGGCTCGCCGCGCCTGCCGCGCGTTCAAGCCGCGCAATTTCGGTGAGTGCATGGGCAAGGCCCGCACCGTCGCGCTCCACACCGACATGCGCCGACATGATCTGGCGAAGCTGCTGCACGAATGGCGTGTCCGCCGCAGCGCCGCTGCCGATGACCGGCGGGGCGATGTCGCGGCCGGCACGCACGCCCGGCACCGAGCCGTCGATATCGGCGGCGATGCGCGCGCCGAACACGATCGCTTCGAGCAGCGAATTGCTCGCCAGCCGGTTCGCGCCATGCATGCCGGTGGAGGCCACCTCGCCGCAGGCCCAGAGCCCCTCAATGGTGCTGCGGCCGCGCGCATCGACGAGAATGCCGCCCATGTGATAATGCGCCGCCGGTGCGACGGGGATCGCCATGCGCGCCGGGTCGATGCCGAGAGAGCGGCAATTTTCATAGACGGTCGGGAAGGCTTCGGCGAAGCGTGGTCCGAGCGCCGCCCGCGCATCGAGGAAGGCGCCGCGCCCGGCCGCGATCTCGCGGTGGATCGCGCGCGCCACGATGTCGCGCGGCGCAAGTTCCGCATCCTCATGGATCGCCGTCATGAAACGCTGGCCGGCCTTGTTGATGAGAACCGCGCCTTCGCCGCGCAGGGCTTCCGTGACAAGTGGCGCTGGATCGCGCGTCGAGGCAATGGCGGTCGGATGGAACTGCACGAATTCGGGATCGGCGATCACCGCGCCCGCACGCGCCGCCATGGCGACACCTTCGCCACGCGCCTCGCGCGGATTGGTGGTGACGGCGAAAAGCTGGCCGACGCCGCCAGAGGCGAGCACGACGGCACGCGCCTTGATGAGAAGCGGCTGCGGCGCCGTCGCGGCATGGGCAGGCCGCGCGAATACGCCGGCGGCGCGCCCGTTCTCGATGGCAAGCTCATAGGCGGAGAGCCCTTCCATGACGCGGATGGAGGGGCAGGCGCGCACGGCGGCGACAAGCGCCTGCATGATCGCCTTGCCGGCCTGATCGCCCTTCACATGCACGATGCGGCGATGGCTGTGTGCCGCCTCGCGGCCGACCGCGAGTTTGCCTTCGATGTCGCGGTCGAAGGGAACGCCGAGCCTGAGCAGATCCTCGATACGGGTGGCGGCTTCCCGCGCGATCGAAAGCGCGGCTTCCTCGTCCACCGTGCCGGCGCCTGCCGCGATCGTGTCGGCGGCATGGGATTCCGGCGTGTCGCCCGGCTCGATTGCGGCGGCGATACCGCCCTGCGCCCAGGAGCTCGACGCGCCGTCGCCGATCGGCGCGCCCGCGAGAACCGTCACCGGACGGGGCGCGAGTTTCAGCGCCGTAAAGAGACCGGCAAGCCCTGCACCGACGATCAGAACGTCGCCGGCATCGACGATGTTGCCTTGTGCCATGACGGCACCTCCAGACATGAGCCGGGGCTCAGTTGCCGAGATTGATCATCCGTTCGACCGCCTGCCGCGCACGCACCGCGACCGCGGGATCGACCGTCACTTCCTCGCGCATATAGACGAGGCTCTCGAGAATGTTCCTCAGCGAGATACGCTTCATATGCGGGCAGAGATTGCAGGGGCGGACGAATTCCACATTCGGATTCTCGACCGCCACATTGTCGCTCATGGAACATTCCGTCACCATGACGACGCGCTTCGGCTGGTTCTGCTTCACCCAGTTGATCATGCCGGAGGTGGAACCGGAGAAATCGGCTTCCGCCACGACATCCGGCGGGCATTCGGGATGCGCGATGATGACGATATTCGGATCGTCGCGGCGATACTGGCGCAATTCCTCGGCCGTGAAACGCTCATGCACTTCGCAATGACCCTTCCAGGTGAGAATTTTCACCTTGGTCTGCTTGGCGATGTTCTGTGCGAGATATTCGTCGGGGATGCAGAGCACGCGGTCCGTGCCGAAGCTCTCGACAACCTTCAGCGCATTGGAGGAGGTGCAGCAGATGTCGCTTTCCGCCTTTACTTCGGCGGACGTGTTCACATAGGTCACGACCGGCACGCCGGGGAACTTTTCGCGGAGCAGGCGGACATCGGCGCCGGTGATGGAATCGGCGAGCGAGCAGCCGGCCTTTGAATCCGGGATGAGGACGATCTTCTCGGGGTTCAGGAGCTTCGATGTCTCGGCCATGAAGTGAACGCCGCACTGCACGATGACGTCCGCATCGACCTTCGCCGCTTCCTTGGCGAGTTGCAGGCTGTCGCCTGCGATGTCGCTCACGCAGTGGAAGATTTCCGGCGTCTGGTAATTATGTGCGAGCACGACAGCGCCGCGCTCCTTCTTGAGCTTGTTGATGGCGTGAATATAGGGGGCGAAGAAGGGCCACTCGACCGAAGGGATGACGTGTTTCACCTTCTCGTAGAGAGGCGCCATTTCCTTTGCGAGGCCGGGCGTATATTCGAGCTCGGGCATCTCCAGCGGCTTGAACGCGCGCGCCGCGGGCTTTGTACCCGTCTTCTGCAGCATGTCACCTGCGAGGGCCATATCGACCTCCTGTCGCTGTCTTGATATGCTCACTTTGAGCATATATAGGATATCAAAAACACCGGCACCCATCTTCATGTCCAAAAGGAACCGGAAAGGGGCCGGGCTCTCTGTTCGGGGCTTATGCTATGTCTGAGCATTATGCCCGTCAACATAGAAAAAAGGGCGGCCGACAGGGATTTCAAGTCCGCCCAGGCGTTGACCCATGGGAAAATCAGGAATAATTTTGACTGGTCAATTTGACTGGTCAAAAAAATGCGTGAAGTTCAAGCCTCGGAAGCCAAGACTCATTTGCTGCGTCTACTGGATGACGTGGAGCGTGGAGAAACGATCGTGATCAGGCGTCATGGCCGGATTATTGCGCAGCTTGAGCCCCGGAAGGAGGTTGATGCCGCCTCGATCAGAAAAGCCATCGCAGGGCTGAAGGCGCTGCGGGAGGAGGTACGAAAGTCGGCGAAACCTCTCCCGACTGAAGAGCTGCTGGCGATGCGCCATGAAGGTCACAAATACTGATGGTGCTTGTCCTTGATGCCTCTGTCGTCGCGTGCTGGATATTACCGGACGAGCAGAATGCGCGAGCTGACCTGTCGCTGAACGCAATGGAGACGACATCGGCCTTCGTTCCCGACATCTGGGATTACGAGATTCGAAACCTTCTCCTTATGAACGAGCGTCGTGGCCGGATTTCACCGGAAACCGCAGCCGCTGGACTTTCATTCCTGTCGGCCTTGCCGATCGGGGCCGAGAGGATCGGAAACATGGATCTGGTGCTCGATCTCGCCCGGAAGCACCGCCTTACATTCTATGACGCGGCTTATCTCGAACTGGCGATGCGCAAGGGCGCAGCGCTGGCAACGCTCGACACAGCGCTAGCCTCCGCCGCGCGGGCGGAAGGTCTTGAAACAGTCTGATATCTAGCTGTTCGCCCGGCTGCGCGAGGGGGCGAGGCGGAGCCCCGGTGCGGGGCGCTCGTTCAGCACTTCGCGGCGGAAGCGGAACTGTTCGGCAGGCCGCCCGCCCGTCCGGGTGGACATGCGCCCGGTGCGCTCCACAAGCCCGGCATTCTCCACCAGGCGGCGGAAATTCTGCTTGTGGACATGAAGGCCGAGCAGCGCCTCCACCGTCTTTTGCAATTCGTAGAGTGTGAAGGCAGGCGGCATCAGCTCGAAGGCCACCGGGCGGTATTTGATCTTGGCGCGCAGCCGGCTCATCGCGGTTGCAAGAATGCGGCGGTGATCGAACTGCATCGGCCGCCCAAGCGGCGGCACGTTCTGCCCGGCAAGCGCCAGCGCATTCGGACGTCCGTCCCGCGCTGCTTCCTGCACCAGCCCCGCGCTGTAGAGAAGCTCGTAACGCTCGAGCGCCTTTTCATCGTCCCATGCCACGCCATCGACGCCGAAGCAGAGCCGCATCCGGTCGCGCCGCTTGCCGCGCGAAAGCTCGTCCGGCGTCGCCTCCGCCTGCCGCGACACCCATTCGCGCAGGAGCGGCACGATTGCCTGATCGATGATCGCCGGCTTGCCCTCGCGCCAGTCTTCCCAGGGGAAATGACGGTACCAGTCGCTCCATGATGCGCCTTGCAGATCTTCGTCATGGCCGCGCGTCAGCGCGAGATAGCCGACCGAGACGACATGCTCGCCCGGCGTTTCCGCCTCGAGCGAATGGCGTCCGCGATCGCCGAACGTGTAGAGCTGCTCGACATAGCCAAGTTCGAGATGCGTTTGTTCCTGCACCCAGGAGCGCAGACCGATTTCGAGCGTGCGGTGCTGCATCGGATTGAAGGGGCCGAAGGGGAGCGCGTCCCAGCCGCCCGAATCCTCCGCCTCGTCATGCGGAACGATCAGGATTTTCGGTTCGTTTTCCGACACGGTGACGATCGCCGCGTTGAGGCCGATGACGACGGCCTTGTCGGCGCGCATCGCCGCTTCGGCGGCGGACTGGACGGAGATGTTTGGCGCTTTCGCCTTCATCGTGCCTCAGCGTTGTTCGAGGCGGAGCGGCAAGGAGAAAAGCTCGCCTTCCCAGCAGGACCGGCCGGGCCCGAGCGCCTCGACCGCCGCCACCATGCGGCCGCCGCGCTCAAGCAGCGTGTCGGCATGGCGCACCATCAGCTTGTTCGGATGGGCGTGGGAGCCGCGCGCCCGCACAAGCCGCGCAAGCTCGTCTTCGGGATGGTCTTCGTTCAGCGCACAGAGCGTGATGAAGGCCGCCGCCGTCGAGCGGCTGATCCCTGCCCAGCAATGGACAAGCATCGGGCTCGACTGATCCCAGCTCTGCACAAAGCGGATGAGCTCGGCGACATGGGCCGCGCCGGGCGGGACCAGCGTGTCGATCTCCTCGGAAATATCGTTCACGCCAAGGCGCAGATGCCGCTCGCGCGCGATGCCTTGCGGCGTCTCGATCATGGTTTCGGGATCGAGCAGGCTCACGAGATGCGAGGGCCGCACCTCGCGGATTGCCTCTTCGATCGCACTGAGGGGACTTACATAGATCAACATGCTGTTTCGGACCCGCATCCACGCCGGAATCGACTGTATCGCCTGAATAACACAGATTTGTGCAAAGGCAGCCGTAAGTCGAGCGAAAACGGTTACTTATCGTCCGAAAGGGCTTCCGAAAGCTGGTGAAAGCGGGCAAGGAAACGCGCCTGTGCCTGCTTCGTCGGAAGGGGCTCCAGCCTGAACGGCGTGAGGCCCCGAGGCCGCCCGAAGATTTCCGCCGCTTCCTCGTCGGAAAACCCGGCGATCTGCGTCGCCTCGAAAAAGGCGGACGCACGGTCCGCCCGCTTGATGAGCGCCTCGACCGCTTGCGGCACTTCCGCCGGCAAGCCGAAGCGCATATGGATCGCGGCCGCGAGCCGGTGTTCGAAGGCCTTGTAGTCGATGCCGAGCGCCGCCTTGAAGGGGCTTATCATGTCGCCGATGACATATTCCGGCGCATCGTGGAGGAGTGCCGCCAGCCGCCACTTCGCGGGCCAGCCGGGCCTGAGCCGGGCGCAGATATCGTCCACCAGCACGCAATGTTCGGCGACCGTGAAGGCGTGATCACCTTTCGTCTGTCCGTTCCAGCGGGCAACACGGGCAAGCCCGTGGGCAATGTCGTCGATCTCGACATCGAGCGGCGAGGGGTCGAGCAGGTCGAGCCGCCGCCCGCTCAACATGCGCTGCCAGGCGCGGGGCTGCGTCTGTGATTTTGCCGGCCGGGCGGGACTCGTCTTTTTCGGTCTCATGGGAGCCGCAACTTACGGAGCTTCGTCATTCATGTCGATTGGGTGAATGGCAAATGCCTGCGCGGAACTGTCCGATTGCGGCGAAAGCCCGGTTTTGACCATGATGCCAGCAAGGATATGCTGCTATCTCGCCCGGCCCGAGAGCCACAAGAAACGCAAAGAGGCAAAGAACAGCGAATGGCGGTCGACCCCGTACCCTCAGAGCTTCTCTATCGCGCCTGCGATACGAGCCAGTTCGATTTCGAGACGACGGCAGAACTCGACGACCATACCGGGCTTGTCGGGCAGGAGCGCGTGCTTGAGGCGCTGCGCTTCGGCACCGGCATCCGCAGGCAGGGCTACAATATTTTCGTGCTCGGGCCGGACGGCGCGGGCAAGCACGAGGCGGTGCTGCGCTTCCTCGCCGGTGTCGCCATGCGCGAGCGGGCGCCGTCGGACTGGGTTTACGTCAATAATTTTGCGACGCCGCACAAGCCGGTGGCGCTGGAGCTTGGTGCGGGAACGGGCCGTCAGCTGAAGGAAGGCATGGCCCGCGTCATCGACGATCTGCGGGTCACGATCCCTTCGATCCTTGAAAGCGAGGAATATCAGAACCGCCGCCAGTCGATCGACGAGGAGTTTCAGGAAAAACAGGAACAGGCCTTCGAGGAGCTGCGCGTCAAGGCGGAAGCGGAAAATATCGCGCTGCTCCGCACGCCCGCAGGCTTTGCCCTTGCGCCCGTGCGCGATGGCAATGTGCTGAAGCCGGAGGAGTTCAATCGCCTGCCGGAAGCGGAGCGCAAGGCAATCGAGACGACCATCCAGTCGTTGCAGAAGGAACTCGCCGAAACGCTGGAACATGTGCCGGGCTGGCAGAAGGAACATCATCAGCGAGTGCGCGAGCTGAACCGCGAAGTGGCGGAGCGCTCCGTGGAACGCGCCATGCGCGATTTGCGCTCGCTCTTTGCAGGCCTGCCGCTCGTCATCAAATGGCTCGATGCGGTGATGGCCGATCTCGTCGAGAACATTGGCACGTTTGCGAGCGGCGGCGGCGACGAGGTGCCGGAGCAGGTCCGCGTCATGGCGGCCATGCAGGCGCTGATGCAGGGCAGGGGCGGCGGCTTCGCCGCGGCCGATCCCTTCCGCCGCTACGAGGTCAATGTCGTCGTCGACAATGGCAAGGAAGCTCGCGCGACGCTGACCACGAGCCGCCGCCCGCAGGATATTGCCGATGCAGGCGGCTATATCGGCGGCGGTGCGCCCATTCTCTATGAAGATCATCCGACCATGGCGAACCTGCTCGGCCGCATCGAGCACATGCCGCAGATGGGTGCGCTTGTCACCGATTTCATGCTCATCAAGCCGGGTGCGCTGCACCGCGCAAATGGCGGCTATCTGCTGATCGACGCGCTGAAGCTGCTGCGCGAGCCGCTCTCCTGGGACGCGCTTAAACGCGCCATCCGCCGCCGCAAGATTCTGATCGAAAGCGCGGGCGAATATCTGAGCCTCGTCAGCACCGTGACGCTGGAGCCCGATCCCATTCCGCTCGATGTGAAGATCATCCTGCTCGGCGACCGCTACCTTTATTACATGCTGAGCGAACTCGATCCCGATTTCGGCGAATTGTTCAAGGTTGCCGCCGACTTCGAGGATGAGATCGACCGCGAGACAGAAAACGATCTCCTCTATGCGCGGCTCATCGCCGGCACCTGCCGCGAGGAAAACCTGCTTCCCTTCGACCGCTCCGGCGTCGGCCGCATCATCGAGCGATCGTCGCGCCAGGCGGAAGACGCCGAGAAATTGTCGACCGTCATGCGCCCGATCGTGGACCTGATGTGCGAGGCCGATCACATCGCGCGCAGCGCGGGCGCGCTTGTCGTCACCGCGCAGCATGTCGATGAGGCGGTCGAGGCACAGATCGGCCGCGCCGACCGCATGCGCGAACGCAGCCTCGAAATGATCACGCGCGACATCGTGATGATCGACACCGAGGGCGAGCGCATCGGCCAGGTGAATGGTCTCTCGGTCCTCTCCATGGGCGCCGTCTCCTTCGGCCGCCCGAGCCGCATCACGGCGCGCGTGCGGATGGGGCTTGGGGGCTCGCGCGTTATCGACATCGAACGCGAAGTGATGCTGGGCGGGCCGATCCACACGAAAGGCGTGCTCATTCTATCAGGCTATATTTCGGGGCAGTTCCTGCCTGAAATTCCGCTCTCCATGAGCGCAAGTCTCGTCTTTGAACAATCCTATGGCGGCATCGACGGCGACAGCGCCTCCTCGGCGGAGCTTTACGCGCTGATCTCAGCCCTTGCAGAGGCGCCGATTGCACAAGGGCTCGCCGTTACCGGCTCCGTGAACCAGATTGGCGAAGTGCAGGCGATCGGCGGCGTGAACGACAAGATCGAGGGCTTTTTCGACATCTGCATGCGCCGTGGCCTGACCGGCGATCAGGGTGTCATCATTCCCGCCGCCAATGTGAAACATCTGATGCTGCGGCAGGATGTGGTCGATGCGGTGGAACGCGGCATGTTTGCGATCTATCCTGTGGAGCATGTGGAAGAAGGCGTCGAGCTGCTGATGGGCGCGCCGGCGGGTGCGCGCGGCGCGGACGGAAAATTTCCGGCCGGTACGATCTACGCGCGGGCCGAAGAGCGCCTTGCCGCCTTCGCCGACAATCAGCGCCGCTTCGCGCAACGCTCCGACGACAACCCGGGAAAGAAGGGGTCGTGATGGCCGCAGCCAGGAAAGAGACGGAGGAGAATGGCGAGGCGCCACAGGCGCGGATCGTCGTCGGTCTCGATACATCTCTCGTCACGCGTGATGCGCTGGCTCTTGCCGCGCGGCTCGCCGCTTCCGTCGATGCGCGGCTCAAGGGCATTTTTGTCGAGGACGAAAACCTGCTCCATCTCGCCGATCTGCCATTCGCGCGTGAGATTTCCTTTTCCGGCGAAATCCGCGAACTCGATGCAGAGCGGATGCTCCGCGCCATGAAGGCGCAGGCCGAAAGCGCCCGCCGGATGCTGGCCCGTATTGCGTCCGAAGCGAAGATCGACTGGAGCTTCGATGTACGCCGCGGCCGTCCGCTGACCACGCTTGCCGAACATGCGGTCGAGGACGACACGCTGGTCATTCGTTCGGGCGCGACCGGCTCGCGCGAGGTGGGCAGGGCGGTTCGCGCCGCGACGCGCGAGGCGCGGGCCGATGTGCTGCTGGTTGCGCGGGGTGCCGGCCTGAAAGGCGCGCTTGTGCCGCCCCCGGCCTTGATGCGCGGAGCGCTGCAATCGCCCTTGCCGGGCCGGCCGGTCGCGGCGATCGACGATGGGTCGAGCCCTGGCGAAGCCTGCTGCGCCTTCGCTGAAACGCTGGCCGCGCGCATCGGTGCGCCATTCAGGCGGCTTGGCGCGCGTGGCCTGGCGCCTGCCGATCTTGCCGCTGCCGCGCGTCAGGGCGGCGTTGGAATTCTGGTCGTCGATGCCGCATGGCTCGGCGATGATGAGGATGCCGCGCGTCTGTCGGCAGCCGCAGGCTGTCCGGTTTTGCTGCTCGGAAAGGAACGCGGTTCCGTCGAAGGCCCGCAAAAAAAAGGAGGCTGATCCATGTCCGTTCGTAAAATTCTCGTGCCGCTCGCCGGAAGGCCGGCAGATGACGAAGTCCTTGCGACGGCGCTCTCCGTTGCCAAGGCTTTCGAGGCGCAGCTTGTGGCGCTGTTTGCCCGCGCCGATCCGACCGAGGCGCTGCCTTATCTTGGCGATGGCGTGTCGGGCCAGGTGATCGAGGATCTGATGCAGGCCGCCCGCGAGGGCGCGAATGAGGCTGCGGCCCGCGTCAAGGCATCGCTTACAAAGGCGGCCGCCGCAGCGGGCATTCCGATGGTGGAAAAGGGCGGGGAGGCGGCAATGCCTTCCGTCCGTTTCGTCGATGTCACCGGGCGGCGCGATGAGGTGGTCGCCAAGCACAGCCGGCTGTCGGATCTGATCGTCTTTGGCGAGAGCACCACAGGCGTTGCCGGCGGCACCGCGCTTGAGGCCGCGATGATGACGGCGGATCGCCCGGTTCTCATTGCGCCGAAAAAAGCCATGGCGCCGGCCGGCGGCTCGGTCTGCATCGGCTGGGACGACAGCCCGGAAGCATCGAGCGCTGTGCACGCGGCCATGCCCTTCCTCGAACGCGCGAAGAAGGTCACCATTCTCTGCATCGGCGGCAAGGAGCTCGATCCCGGCCCCGGCTCGACGCTCGCCGATTTCCTCGCGTTGCATGGCGTCGTCGCCGATGTGCATATACTCGATGCAGCGGGCCGCGCCGTTGGCGAGGTCCTGCTCGAACAGGCAGAGAAGTCGAAGGCCGATCTTCTCGTCATGGGCGGCTATGGCCAGAGCCGCCTCGTCGAATTCCTCTTTGGCGGCACGACGCAGCATATTCGCTCGCACGCCACCATCCCCGTGCTCATGGCGCACTAAGCAAGTAAAGGCTGAATTGAATGACCCTTTATCACGTCCACATGACCCTTGCCCGCAATGAGGAGCATCCGAACGGCTCTTCCGCGCATGGCTACGACATCGTTCTGCCGCTCGATGGCGACATGAAACTCGACCCGGAAGCCTGGAAGTCTCATTCCAAGCAATGCACGGTTCGGCGTTTCTGGCAGGGCGAGCCGGATCAGAAGGGCCTGCTGCGCCATATCGGCCGCGGCTGGGTGATCGATTATGACGCGACGACGCGGGAAGGCGACGAGCCCTTCTTCAAGCTCGACCGCCATGAATTCAAGGCCGGCGAATATCTGTCGGTGCTGGAACAGGACGGCGAGATGCAGACCTTCCGCATCGTCACCGTGGAGCCGCTGAAGGGCTGAGCGCGATCTCCGCAAAAAAGCAATGGCCGGGCATTTGCCCGGCCATTTTCATTGTCGCAGATACGCTGCCTGCCGTTACGCCCGCTTGCGCACCAGCACGTTGCCTGCGGAGTAGCCCGCGCCGAAACTGCAGATCAGTCCGAGATCGCCTTCCTTCAGATCCTCGTTGAACTTGTTGAAGGCGATGATCGAGCCGGCCGAGCTCGTATTTGCATATTCCTGCAGGATGTTCGGCTGTTCGCCGGGCTCCGGGTCGCGGCCCAGCACCTTGCGGCCGATGAAGTCGTTCATGTTCTTGTTGGCCTGATGAAGCCACATGCGCTTCAGGTCCTTCGGGTCGAGCCCTTCATCGGCCATGTGGTCGAGAATGAGCTGCGACACCATCGGCACCACTTCCTTGAAGACCTTGCGGCCCTCCTGAACGAAGAGCTTGTCCTTCGCGCCGATGCCTTCCGGCGTGGCACGATTGAGGAAGCCGAAATTGTTGCGGATATTGTTCGAGAACTTCGTGATGAGCCTTGTGCCGATGATCTCCCATGCGCCTTTCGCGGTGCATGTGTCCTCGCGCTCCACGATGATCGCGGTGCAGACATCGCCGAAAATGAAATGGCTGTCGCGGTCGCGGAAGTTGAGATGGCCCGAGCAGATTTCGGGATCGACGATCAGCACGCAATCGACCGAGCCCGAACGGATCATGTCATAGGCGGTCTGGATGCCGAAGGTCGCCGACGAGCAGGCGACATTCATGTCGAAGCCGAAGCCCTCGATGCCGAGCAGCTCCTGCACCTCGACAGCGATCGCCGGATAGGGGCGCTCAAGATTGGAGCAGGCGACGAGCACGGCGTCGATGTCGGCCGGCGTCTTGTTGGCGCGCGCCATCGCCTTCTTCGCCGCATCGACCGACATTTCCGCAAGGATCGACGGCTCGTCATTCGACCGCTGCCGCAGACGCGGCGCCATGATCTCGGGATCGACGATGCCGGACTTGTCCATCACATAGCGCGCTTCGATGCCGGACGCCTTGACGATGAACTCGACGCTCGATTCCTGCAGCGCCTCGACTTCGCCCCGCTCGATAGCGGCGGCATTATCGGCATTGAACTTCCGCACATAGGCGTTGAAGGTCTCGACGAGTTCGGTATTGCTGACGGAGTTGGGCGGCGTGAAAACGCCCGTCCCGCTGATGACGACTTTGGTCACTGTTCACCTGACGGTTCTTGATCTCGCCGCCCGCCCTCATCCCGTGCTTGATTGTCGTTATGCACGGACAGGCAAGGCGGCTTCCCCTGGGCCACTGCAGGTAAAATAGAACAGCCCTTCCGCCGATGCTACAGCGGAGCGGCAAGCAGCTTGGGAGGATGCAGCATGGACGAAAGGGGCGGAACCGGCCTCGCGCTCCCCGCAGCGCCGCTGGAGGACGCGGAACTGAGGGCGCTGACGCTGGAGGGAATGGCGGCACTCGCCGCCGCCATGTTGCGGCTTGGCCTCGAAAATCCAAGCGCGCCCTTGCGTAAACCGGCCCTGGCGACCGTGAACGCGGCCGGCGGCCCGGCCGTGCGAACGGTGATTTTGCGCTCCGTGGACCTGGCCGCCCGCAGGCTCGGCCTTTTCACGGATGTCCGCTCGCGCAAGGTGGCCGAACTCCGGGCGGAACCGCGCGCGGAACTCATGTTCTACGATCCGGCTTGCGACATGCAGCTGCGTCTGGCGGGCAGGGTGGAGATCAGGGTCGGCGACGAGGCGGCCTGGGCAAGTGCCGCGCCTGCGTCGCGCCGCGCCTACCTCGTGACGGCGCCACCCGGCACGCCGTCGCCGGAGCCGGTCTCGGGCCTGCCTGCCGATGTAGCGGGCATCATCCCCTCGATCGAGAGGATGGAGGAAGGCCGCGCGAACTTCGCCTATATCGAGTTCAGCATCGCCGAGGCGGATATCGTCGTGTTGTCCCGCGCAGGCCACCGCCGCGCCCGCATCCGCTATGAAGCGGATGGTGAGCACGCCGAATGGCTGGTGCCTTGAGCCGGGCTCAGGCCAACGAGGCGGAGCGGGTCTGATTACCCGCGCTGTCTTCGTCGGTCTTCTTCTCGTCCCGGCCTGCGCTGGCGGCGAGGCGCGGCGTTTCCGGCTTTTCGTCCTGATCGGCAGCGCGGATTTCGCCGCTCACCTGTCCGCCTTGCTCGACTTTCAGCTCGCCATAGCGAACCTTGCCGGTCACGCGGCCGGACGAATTGATCGTGAGGCACTTCTTCACTGTCAGCGTGCCATTGAACTTGCCGTTCACTTCGGCTTCCTCAACGGTCGCTTCGCCACGCACGTCGCCGCTTTCCGTAATCGTCAACGTGCCGCTTTCGATGGTGGCCTGCACATCGCCCTCGATCACGAGGGAGTCGCAGGACTGGATCTTGCCCTCGAGTTTCAGTCCGCGTCCGACATGCAGATTGGCGGCGGGCGCGGCGCTGGACGACGTATTGATCGGAGACGGCTGGAGAGTTCGCACGGGCGGCTTCCTTGCTTGATAGGATGGTGTGATGGCGCGCGTGCCCGCGACTTCGGGGTCGTTGCTGCGGGCGTCCGCGGGCCGCGGGTCGTCGGGCGCTGGCGACGGCGTCTCGCTTTCGCTGCGCGTGGACGACGGCGCAGGCGGCGATGCGATGTCGGAAACACCCTTGGGGCGCTTGAACATTTCTGATTTCCCCTCCACTGACTGGAACGGACGTGAAGCTACGCGCGCAACATGGCTCGCATGTGCCGACAATGTGGCGGAACATTGATTGCGCCTGCATAGCTGCGCATAACGGCGCTTAATTATTGGTTTTGAATTCGCGCCATTGCGGAGCAAGTCTTGTGGCGATGACACGTCACAAGATGATCGTTGACGATGCCGACCGCTTGCGCGAAGGCATAGACGATTGTCGGGCCGCAGAATTTGAAGCCGCGCTTTTTCAGCTCCTTAGACATCGCAACGCTCATCGGCGTTTCCGCAGGAACCTGGGCAATGCTTTTCCATTTGTTCTGGACCGGCACGCCATCGGTGAAGTTCCAGAGGAAATCCGAGAAGTTGTCGCCTTCCTCCATCATCGCGAGATAGGCCTTCGCATTGCCGATCGTCGCTTCGATCTTGCCGCGATGGCGGATGATGCCGGGGTTCTGGAGAAGTTTCTCGACCTTGGCAGGCTTGTATCGCGCGATCGCCTCCGGGTCGAAGCCGTCGAATGCCTCGCGAAACGCCGCGCGCTTTCGCAGAATCGTGATCCAGGAAAGCCCGGCCTGAAACCCGTCGAGGATCAGCTTCTCGAACAGCGCCCGGTCGTCATATTCCGGCACGCCCCATTCCTCGTCGTGATAGGCAACATAAAGCGGATCTTCCCCCGGCCAGGGACAGCGTTTGGCATCACTCGCCATCGCTTTCGCCCTCCATCCCCTCAAGGCTCACCTCGAGCCAGCCCGGAATCTCGGGGCGGATTTCGGCCTGACCGGCTTCGAGTATGGCGCTGCCAATGAGATCGAGCCGGAGCAGTGCCAGCGCGCGTTCCGATTCGGCATCCGTCGAATGGATCGTGCCGACTTCTCGGACGCCGCCCTTCACGGGCGTACCGGGCGCTGGCATGTCGCCTTCCACATGGACGGGCAGGAGACGCTTGCGCACACTGCCGCGCCGCTTCGTGCGCGACGTCACTTCCTGCCCGACAAAGCAGCCCTTGTGAAAATCGATACCGTTAAGTTCCGCAAAATTCACCTCGAGCGGAAAGGTCCGATCCGGTTCAAAATCTTCCGCCGCCTCGCCGATTCCAAGCGAAATACGGTGCCGGTGCCACGCTTCTTCCGGCACTTCGGCGGCCTTGGCGGCGGTAATTGCGGCTTCGGCGCCCTTTGCGGGGAAGATCGCCCGCCTCCCCATTTGCGGATTGCGGGGGTCCGGCAGCCCCGGCCCATCCGTCATCGGGCTTCCATCCGCGTTCCAGAAGGCGATGACGGCGAAATCGCCGCTCCTGTCCTCGATCTCGACCTTCGCCCGGAGCTTGTACATGGAGAGCCGCTTCACGAGCTCGCCTGCGCGCGCGCCGTCGCAATCGAGCAGCACGGCCTCTGCGTCCGCCGGATCGCCCGCCATGAAGAAGTCGAAGAGGAATTTGCCTTGCGGCGTCAGCAGCGCGGAATAGACGAATCGCGTCCCGTCGGCCTGTTCCACATTGTTGGTCACAAGCCCCTGCAGGAAGCTTCGTGCCTCCGGCCCGCCGATCCGAACTATGCCGCGCCCCGAAAGCCGCGAGGCCCTTGCCCCAGTCATCTGGTTCCCGCCTTGTTGGAGCACAAGATTTAGGCTTCGCCCGGCCGATCCGCAAGAAGCCTCGCATAGTGGCGGGCAAACTTGGCTTTGTCTGCCGCTCCACCTATAAACCGGGCTTGAAGTCGGACCGGCCCCGCCGCTCCATTGCGTCCCCGCCCGCCGCCGGAATCCGAATGCGCATTCTTTTCATCGCTTCAAATCGAATCGGCGACGCCGTGCTCTCGACCGGCATTCTCGCCGGGCTGATGGAGCGTTATCCCGGCGCCGAGTTCTGGGTCGCCTGCGGGCCGCTGGCAAAGCCGGTTTTCATTCACGCGCCGGGTGTCACCCGCATCATCGAAATGCCGAAAGAAAAGCGCGGCGGCCATTGGGTGAAACTGCTGAAGGCGGTCGCCTTCCGCCGCTTCACAGCCGTGGTGGACCTGCGCGGCTCGCTGACGGCCTGGGTCACCTTCACCGGCAAGCGCCACATTCTGAAGCCCGATCCCGAGCTGCACCGCGTCGAGCACAATGCCGGCGTGGTCGGCATGTCCCCGCCGCCGGACCCGCGCGTCTGGCCGGGCGATGAGGCGCGCCGCCGTGCGCGCGACATCATCCCGGAAGGCATGCGCGTTCTTGCTATCGGCCCAACAGCGGCATGGCGCTGGAAGATTTGGCCGGTCGAACGCTTCGCCGAGCTTGCAGGCCGCTTGCTGGCGCCCGGTGCGCCGCTTGAAGGCGCGCATCTCCTTGTCACCGGCGGCCCCGGCGAGCATGAACTCTGTCAACCCGTTCTGGATGTCGTGCTGCCCGAACGCCGTATCGATCTCGTCGGCGCCGGCATCGACGAGACGGCGGCAGCCTTCGAGCGCATCTCGCTCTATGTCGGCAACGATTCCGGCCTCATGCATCTCGCCGCCGCCGCGGGCGCGCCCACCATCGGCCTGTTCGGGCCGACGGCGGATGCCATCTATTCGCCCTGGGGTCCGAAATCCGTCACCGTCCGCGTGCCCCGTTCGCTGGACCAGCTCAGGGAAGACGAGGGCGAGAACTTCGTGTTCTCGCGCAAGAACTTCATGGAAGACCTTGCCGTCGACACGGTCGAGCAGGCCGCCCGCGATCTGCTGACGAAACTCGGACGCTAGGGACGGTCGCGAGCGGTTAGTGAATCGCCCCCACGAAATCCGCATGCCGGAATTCGCTCGGATGGATGAGCCGCTTCGTGCCCACGCGCACGGAATGGATCGGTCCTTCGAGTTCCCGGTTCCAGAAATCGAGAAATTTGGAGAGCGCCGGATATTTCGGCTCGAGATCGTAGTCCTGCCAGATATAGCTTTGCAGGAGCTTTGGATGATCGGGCATCCGGTAGAGAATTTCGGCTGTCACCAGCCGGTAGCCATCGAGAAGCTTTTTCAGTTCCGAAACCTGTCTCACGCTTGAACCTCCAGATCGAACAATCCAGACGGCAACGCCGCACTCAAAAGGGTCTCTCAGTGCGAGAATCGTAGTCGCGAAAAATTCATGCGTCGATATTGACAATTCTGTTTTCGCGGCGATTCGTTCAATGAAATCAATGCATTAGCACTCACCTTCGCAGGTGAGTGCCAGCGCCGCTCGGCACTGCCTTACGCTCGCTTGACCGAAGGGCGGATTTGGGTTCGTTTGTCGGCCAACAGGCATCCAAAAAGCCATCAAGGCATCAAACAGAAGTCAGGACGGGAAATGACGGGAACATTCCGCGCCATCCGCGCGTCGAAGGGCGAAAAGGCCCCGCTGATCGAATTCGTGAACATCACAGAAGCGGACCTCATGGAAGGCGATGTCACTGTCGCCGTGGATTATTCCACCGTGAACTACAAGGACGGCCTCGCGCTCACAGGCGCTGCCCCCATCATCCGCCAATGGCCACTTATCCCCGGTATCGACTTCTCGGGTAAGGTCGAGAAATCCGATAACCCGAACTTCAAGCCTGGCGACCGCGTGGTGCTGAACGGCTGGGGCGTCGGTGAAGGACACAATGGCGGTTATGCGCAGAAGGCGCGCGTGAAGGGCGACTGGCTGGTGAAACTCCCCGACGCGATTTCCAATGAACAGGCCATGGCGATCGGCACGGCGGGCTATACGTCTATGCTCTCCGTCCTCGCGCTGGAAAAGAACGGCGTGAAGCCGGGCTCCGATGTGCTGGTCACGGGCGCGGCGGGCGGCGTCGGCTCCGTTGCCATCGCCATTCTGGCAAAGCTTGGCTACCGGGTGATCGCTTCCACGGGTCGCACCTCGGAAGCGGAATATCTGAAGGGCCTCGGCGCCGATGAAGTGATCGACCGTAACGAACTGTCGAACCCGGCAAAGCCGCTCGGCAAGGAACGCTGGGCAGGCGCCGTCGACGCGGTCGGCAGCCACACGCTGGCCAACGTGCTTTCCATGACGAAATATGGCGGCGCCGTCGCGGCCTGCGGTCTTGCGCAGGGGCTCGACCTGCCGGCCTCCGTCGCGCCCTTCATCCTGCGCGGAATCACGCTTGCCGGCATCGACAGTGTCATGGCGCCTAAGGAAAAGCGGGAAGAGGCTTATCGTCGCCTCGCCACCGATCTAGACATGAAGAAGCTCGAGGCCATGAGCTTCCGCGCGAAGCTCGACGATGTGCCGAAGCTCGGTCAGGAAATCCTGGCAGGCAAGGTGCGCGGCCGCGCCATCGTCGATGTGAACGCCTGACGGGAGCGTGACGACATTGGACCTCAATCTGCCGCCCTTCCGCGATCCGAAATATGTAGAACGCAAGGTGGAAGTGGAGCGCCGCGCCGACGGCTCCATCCTTCTGCGCAACCCGCATCCGCTGCGCGAGACGCCCGCAAACCTGATTGCGCCGATCCGCAAATGGGCGGCGGAAGCGCCGGACCGTGTCTGGCTCGGCAAGCGGCTTCCGGCAAAGGAAGGCTTCGGCGAGTGGGACTTGCTGACTTACGCGCAGGCGAACGCGAAAGTGAATGCCATCGCGCAGGCGCTGCTCGACCGAGGTCTCGACCAGACGACGCCGGTGATGATCCTTTCCGGCAATTCGATCGAACATGCGCTGATGACCTATGGCGCGATTCTCGCGGGCGTTCCCGTCGCCCCGGTCTCGCCCTCCTACAGCACGATGAGCACGGATTTCGACAAGCTGCGCTATGTCTTCGATCTCGTCGAACCGAAGCTGATCTTCATGCAGGAGGCAGCGCCTTTCACGCGTGGCCTTGGCGCGCTGCCGCTCGATGGCGTCGAGCTCGTCACCGTCGATGCTTCGATGGGCACGCCCTTCTCCGCGCTGCTGGATACGACGCCGGGCGCGGCGGTTGAGGAAAGCTATGCCCGCCTGAACTACGACATGGTGGCGAAATATCTCTTCACCTCCGGCTCCACCGGCATGCCGAAAGCCGTCATCACCACGCAGCGCATGATGTGCGTGAACTCTGTGATGCCGCGCAGCGTCAATCTGGAAGAGGAGGGCGATGAGCCGCCCGTGCTGCTGAACTGGCTCCCCTGGAACCACTGCTTCGGCGGCAATGCGATCCTGAACAACCTGCTTGTTTCCGGCGGCACGCTTTACATCGATGGCGGCCGCCCGGTGCCCGGCGGCTTTACCGAGACGGTGCAGAACCTCCGCGAGATTGCACCGACCGCTTATTCGAACGTCCCCGCAGCCTATACCATGCTGGTGGACGAACTCGAAAATGACGAGGCGCTGGCGAGAAATTTCTTCTCGCGGCTGCGCACGCTCGCCTATGGCGGCGCGGCGCTGAGCCAGGACTTGTATGAGCGCATCCAGCAGGTCGCGATCCGCGTGGCGGGCGAGCGCATCGTCTTCTCGTCGGGTTATGGCGCGACGGAAACCGCGCCGACGATCTGCAACGTGCATTGGCCGACCGAGCGCATGGGCCTTCTCGGCCTGCCGCTGCCGGGCGTCGAGCTGAAACTCGCGCCCGTCGGCGAAAAGCTCGAAGTGCGTGTGCGTGGCGATTGCATCACGCGCGGCTACCACAAGAACCCGGCAAAAACCGCCGAGGCCTATGACGACGAAGGCTTCTACCGGCTGGGCGACGGCGCGCGTTTCGTCGATCCCGATCGCCCGGAAGAAGGCCTCGTCTTCGATGGCCGCGTCGCCGAGGACTTCAAGCTCTCGACCGGCACATGGGTGAGTGCGGGCAAGCTGCGCGTCGATGTCGTCGCAAGCTCGAACGGCGTGCTTGCCGATGCGCTCGTCGCCGGTCTCGACCGCGCATATATCGGCATTCTCGGTTTCCCGAACATTCCCGCCTGCCGCAACATCGCCGGCGACCAGTCGCTTGCTGTGGAGGACCTCGTCCATCATCCCGCGGTGCTTGCGCGCCTCTCGGAAGGGCTTGCCGCGCATAACAAGGGTAATCCAGGTTCGAGCACGCGCGTTCTGCGCGCGCTCCTGATGATCGAGCCGCCAAGCGTCGATGCGGGCGAGCTCACCGACAAGGGCTATATCAATCAGGCGGTGGCGCTTGGCCGCCGGGCGGCGCTTGTCGAAAAACTCTATGCAGAACCGCCGGGCAATGATGTCGTGGTCGTCTGACGGGAAGGGCGGCTCACGGCATGTTTGATTTCGGTCTGGCTGCGAACGGGGTTGCGATCGGTCTGGCGGTCGCAGCGCCCATCGGCCCCGTCAATCTCATCGTCATCCGGCGGACATTGCGCTACGGCCAGTTGAACGGATTTCTGTCGGGCGGCGGCGCGGCCATCGGTGATGCGATCTTTGCCGCCATCGCCGCATTCGGCATCACGGCCGCGATGGATTTCGTGATCCGCGTCGAAACGCTGCTTCAGATTGCGGGCGGCTGCTTTCTTCTGTTCCTCGGGCTCCGTACATGGTTTGCGCGGCCGCATTTCAGCGAGGCCCCGGCCGAGGTGCAGGGCCGCGCGATGGCAGCGGTCTTCATGACGACCTTCGTTCTCACCATCACCAATCCGGCGACCATGCTCGGTTTCATCGCCATATTCGGAGGTGTGGCGGGTCTTGCGGGCGCGGGCGACGATTATGTCCATGCCGCCACGGTCGTCATCGCCGTCATGGCGGGCTCGGCGCTCTGGTGGGCGGGGCTGTCCGGCTTTGTCAGCCTCTTCCGCCATCGCTTGAATGACGATCTGCTGCGGATCGTGAACAGGGTGTCGGGCGTTCTCATTGCTATCTTCGGCGCCGTGGTGCTCGCGCGTGTCGTCATCGGATTTTTGTTCTAAGCTGCGTCAAACGGCAAAATAAGATCAGGGAGATCGGGAAAATGAACGGTGCGGAAAGCCTTGTACGCACGCTGGTGAATTCCGGTGTGGAAGTCTGTTTCTCGAACCCCGGCACATCGGAAATGCATTTCGTCGCCGCCCTCGACAAGGTGGAAGGCATGCGCGCGATCCTCGGCCTGTTCGAAGGCGCGGTGACCGGCATGGCGGACGGCTATGGCCGCATCGCAGAAAAACCCGCCGCGACGCTCCTCCATCTGGGACCAGGCCTCGCCAATGGTCTCGCAAACCTGCACAATGCGCGGCGCGCGCAAACCCCGCTCGTCAATATCGTCGGCGACCACGCGACCTATCACGCCCAATATGATGCGCCGCTTGCCTCCGACCTTGCCGGCTTTGCGCGGCCTGTCTCCGGCTGGATTCATTCCTCCACCTCACCGAAAACCGTCGCTGCCGATGGCGCCCGCGCCGTTCAGGCTGCAATGCAGCCGCCCGGCCAGATCGCAACGCTGATCCTGCCCGCCGACACCGCTTGGCTCGATGCCGAACAGGCTGCGCCCGCGCTGCCGCGCATCGCACCCGCCGCGGTTTCATCCGAAGCTGTGGACCGTGTGACGAAGGCGCTGAAGAACGGCAAGAAGACCGCGATTCTCGTCCGCGGTCATGCGCTGAAGGAAAAGGGCCTCGCCGCCGCGGGCCGCATCGCCGCGAAATTCGGTGCGCGCATCATGTGCGACACCTTCGCCCCGCGCCTCCAGCGCGGCGCCGGGCGCGTCGCCATCGAGCGCATTCCCTACTTTGCCGAACAGATCGTCGAGACGCTTCAAAGCGTCGAGCAGTTGATCCTCGTCGGCTCGAAGCCGCCGGTGTCCTTCTTCGCCTATCCGGGCAAGCCGAGCTGGTGCACGCCGGAAAGCGCAGACATCATCTATCTCGCGCATCCGCATGAAGACGGCACGGCCGCGCTTGAAGCCGTCGCCGATGCCATTGCCGCACCGAAAGAGCCGGCGGGCATCGCGCCGCTGCAGAAGCCGGAGCTGCCGAAGGCCGGCGCGTCCTTCGACCAGTTCACCATCGGCCAGGTCGTCGGCCACTTGCTCCCGGAAAACGCCATCATCTCCGATGAGGCGGCAACCTCCGGCATCGGTTCCATGATCGCGACGGTGAATGCCGCGCCGCACGATCATCTCTCGCTCACTGGCGGTTCCATCGGGCAGGGCCTGCCGCTCGCGACAGGTGCGGCCGTCGCCGCGCCGGACCGCAAGGTCGTCTGCCTC
>JAHBYK010000015.1 GCA_019635965.1 Parvibaculum sp.
CGGGATAGCCGAGCGGCTTCTCGTAGCAACGCTTCATCACCGCGCCCGGCATGAAATCCGGCGTCAGTACGCGCTCGGCATAACGCTTGTGGCGGGCAAGCAGTGCCGGGTCCGACCAGACCGGCGCAAGCACGTCATTGCCGCGGTACCAGAGCTCCTTCCATTGCGGGACCATGCGGTCCTCGCAGGCGATGAGCGCCTCGAGAAGCAGCTTCTCACGCTCGGCACCCGTAGCCTTCAGACGGGCTTCATAGGTTTCGAGGAGGTCCTTGTAGGAGCGGAAGAGATTGACGATCTCGGTACAAAGCTGAAGGAAGTCCGGCAGCAGACCTTCCGAGCTGCCGAAATTCGGATCGGCGAGAGACTGGCTCAGAACAAGATTGTCGTGTTCGCTGACGATCGCGGGAATGTCGAGATAACCGGAGGTGAATTCGAGGCCGACAAGCGCCCGGGCCCCATGCGGCTCAACGCGCCGCACTCGCCCCGAACCGCCGAAAAGGGCCGCTTCGCCAACGCGGAACTCGAAGGGGATTTCGGCGCCGATGCGGCCATCCCAGCGGTCGGCATTGGCACTTTGAACCGCGAGGCCAGTCATGCTGAGGTTTTTCAGCGAGGCTGGCTCATTGTCGATGAAAACCGCTGGAACGGCCTCCCTGAATAGCTGTTCCGGACGGAAACGCTCCGCCCGATAGAACATCCGCCGGCCTTCCGCACCTGTCAGCTGCTCATAAGTCCTGATCACTGGCCCCACCCCGTTACCTTACACAACCCAATACACCTGCACCGCACCATACTAAAATGCGTAGTGCACCGCACCACAAACCTTAACAAATGATTAACCGGATCTTTTAAGCCGATATAAAACCACGGATTTATGATGCCAGGGCCGTTCCGCGACGAGCCCGGCTGTTTTCCAGAATCCGCATCACGGGCGGCAGCATGAGCCAGTCGATGAAGAGGTTGGCGAGAATCACCAGCGCCGTCATGGCGCCCAGCGTCCGGTTCACCTCGAAGCCCGAGAACATCAGGATGCCGAAGCCGACGGTCAGCGAGACGGTAATGACGAGCATGGCGACACCGACCGTCGAGAAGACGTAGTTGATCGCCTCGTCCGGCGGCACGCCCCGCTTTCGCGCCTGCTGGTACATCAGCAGGAAATAGATGGTGTCGTCGACGATCAGGCCGATAGTCATGGCCGTGACGACAGATGCGGCAAGACCGATCTCCTGAAAGAGAAGTCCCCAGAGACCAAAGCCGACAAGCGAGGGCAGCAGATTGAGGAAGATGCTCAGCGCGCCATAGACGGCACTACGCAGCGCGAAGCCCACGACAAAGGCAATCACCACGAGAGAAACGGCCGTCGCCAGGATCATGGAGCGGATGTTGGAGCCGGAAAGATTGGCGAAGAGCGCATTGATGCCGGTTGCGCGGGCCTGCATTTCCGGCGGCGCATTCGTGGCAAGCCAGGCTGTGGCATTTTCGTTGAATTCACGAATATTCGCCGAGGTCATGTGCCGCAGAATGACCGTCACGCGGCTCGAACTGCGCGCGACATCAATTCGGTCGTTAAGCGATGCACCGAAAGGCAATGACAGCTCATAGAGCAAGAAATATTGGGCAATCGTTTCCCTGTCAGCGGGAATGGCATAGGCCGTACCGGCGCCGGGATTCATGGCGTCGTGAACACGCTCCGTTATATCCGAGATGGCGGCGACACTGACGACGCCGGGTTGCGTACGCAGCCATGCCTCGAATTCCGCGAGCTTCGCCTGATAGGCCGGTTCGAACACGCCGCCAGCCTCTCCCGAACCGATATCGAATTCCACGATGTTGAGGCCGGTCAGATGATCTTCGGCATAGTCCGATGCCTGACGGAATTCGAAATGCTCGCCGAAATACCGGGCAAAATCGTCGTCGAGCCTTATGTTTCCAAGCCAGATCGCACAGGCAATCACGACGATGCTGCACAGGAAAAAGAGTTGGCGGTAGTAGCGATTGACGAAGCGGCCGAGGCTCACCATGAAGGTCTGGGAGCGCTGAACGGTCGGCTTCAGCTTCATCAGCGAGAGGACGGCAGGCAGCCAGGTGAAGGTGAATATGAAGGCGATGACGATACCAAGCGCGACAATGTTGCCCTGCTGACGCAGCGGCGGCGCGTCGGCGAGATTCATCGACAGGAATCCGACGATCGTGGTGGCGCTGGTCAGCGTGATCGGCCACAGATTTGCCGATACGGCTTCGGCTATCGCCTCGCGCTGCGAAATGCCACGCCCCAGGGCGTGCAGCGCCGTCGTGACGAGCCGCACGGCGGCTGCCATGTTCACCGTCATGATGACGACGGGCGATGACACGGTGGATGTATTCAGATCGTAGCCATACCAGCCGACAATGCCCATCGCGGCCGCACTGGACAGGCCAAGCAGCGACAGAATGGCGAGGCTTGGCAGCAAGGCGCGCACGAAAATCAGCATGACGAGGCCGGTGACCGCAAGGCTGATCGGGATGAGATACATCACGTCGATCATCGCCGCCTCGGAGAAGGCTGCCATCAGCATCACATTGCCGGTGAGCCGGACCTCCATGCCCGGATGATCCTTTTCGAAAGCGGCGGCAAGCGCCCGCACGGCGGCGACGATCTCGCGCACTTCGGCCGAAGCCTCGGCCGGAAGATTGAAATTGACGATCACACCGGCGGTTTCGGCATCGGCCGAAAGCAGACGATTGCGGATCAGCATGTCGTCGAGCGCAATGCGTTCGATCTCCCGAGCCTGTGCCGCATCAAGCGCAGCGTCACCGGGCACCAGGTCTGCGACCGAAAAACTGTCGGCATCGGATACGACATGAGGAAAATTGGTCAGGCCGTCGACCCGGCTCGAATGCGGCAAGGTCCAGGCGCGGGAGACGAGATCGGCGAGAGCGGCAAGCGTTTCAGGCTCGGTCATCTTCCGGCCCGGCGCCGAGACGACCATCAAGACGCTGTTGTCCTGGCCGTACTTCGCCTCGAAATTGCGAAGCGCCGCGAAGTCCGCTCCCTCGGGATTGAAATAAACCCGCGTGTCATAGGTCAGGGAGAATTGAAGTATGCCTGCCGCCGCAGCGAGGAATGCCACCACACAAACGAGAATTGTAGCCCGCGGATATCGCAGGAAAGGATTTCGAATCGTTTCCATGAAGCAGCGCGTCCCCCACCCCGATTCACTCTGCGCGGGCTAAGGTGGTCGATTTCGGGACAAAAGAAAAGCCGCGAGTTTACCAACCGTTAACATTCCGGCAGGGCCCGGAAACCATGATTTAACGCGGCTTATGGCATTAAGGATGATGGCCATCGCTGCATCCAGCGGTGGCTGTGAACGGACTCACGGGACCATGAGCAACGGGACGCAAGTCAATCTGGCGACGGTCGGCAGCGATGAGCTGAAGGCGATGCCGATTGCTGTCTTCAACTCATATCTCGACCAGATGTCGAATGAGGCGATTGCGCGCTTCAAGCGCATGCGCAAACTGAACGATGCCCAGAAGGCCGCGGTCGAGCGCGCATTGAGCGAGCCGGAGAGCAAGAGAAAATCGCGCAAGGGTGGAGGCCACACGGAGGCAGGTGGCGACAAGGCACATGGAGGCGCCAAAGGCGGCTCCGCCGGCGAACCAGCCGCAAAGGGCCCAAAGGAAACGTCACTCTGGAAGGATCTTCTGCTGCGCCTGATCGCCTGGTGGGATGGCGTGGACACGGATGCGCTGGCGCGTTCGCGGGGCATCAAACGATGGAAGCGCAAGGAAAGGCCTGCAAAGGCTGCTGCTGCCGCCGTTCCCGAGCCAGAGGCGCCACCGCTCACGCGCATCGATCTGCTACAGAAATTGTGGGGCGATGGCTTCAGCCTGCCTGGTGGCATCGACTTCGCCCTGCGCATCGCCGGTGCAGCAAAAATCGGAAAGTCTGCGCCCTGCCTCGATCTTGCGCCCGGCCTTGGCGGCGGAATGCGAGCCGTTGCCCGTGCGACAGGGGCGCGGTTCGTCGGCTTCGAGAGCGACCGGGAACTGGCAGGTGCCGCAGCCGCAATGACGGGTGCAGCCGGCTTGGACGGTATCGCCGAGATTCACCCTATCAGCTACGAGGGATTGAGCGCCGAGGATCTCTCGACGGAAGGCGGATATGGAACGGTTTTCATGCGGGAGGCCTTCTTCGCCGTGGAGGACCGCGAGCGGATGCTCTCGATGATTCACGGCGCCCTGCAGGACGAGGGCTCGCTGGTGCTCACCGATTTCGTGGTGGACAGCAATCCTGATCGTCCGGTTTCGCAGGCGGTGGCGCAGTGGAGATCGGCCGAGCCCGATGGCGCCGATCCCTGGACGGAACTCGAATATCGCAATGCACTGGAAGCGCAGCATTTCGAGGTCGAAAGGTTCGACAACATCACCTCGAAATACCTGCCCCTTGTGAAGGAAGGGCTGAGGCGTTTCCACGATTGCCTGCAAAACGCCAAACTTCCGCCCGAAACGGTTCCCATCTTGATGCGCGAGGGCAATCTATGGCTTGCGCGCAGTCAGGCTCTCGAGTCCGGACATTTGTCCATCGCACTCATTCATGCGCGCCGCGTCACCCCGAATGGGGATAACGCAATCGAGGAGGAGGATGCCCTGACGGAAGGGGCAGCCGTGGATGACGATGAGATTGCAATGGAGTGGGGCCTTGAAGAATGAAAGGCCGCCAAAATACGAGATGACTGAATATCTGCCCCGATCGGCCGATGGCTACAGGCGCGTGGAACCTATTTTCGACGCTTCCGGCGCCCTGAAGCGGCACCCAATCAATCGGAACGAGCCGGCAAAGCCGTCCCTGCCGCACGAGAAAACCGGCTCCGGCGAATAGCGGGCGCCGCCCTAGCCTATTTCCAGGCTGTCACTGTCCTTTTCAACCGCCGCTTCCATGCGCTGCTTGTGATAGCGGTAGCGCAGGATCGCGGCCGGGATCGATGCGAGATAGATCACCGCGAGACCGATGAAGGCGAACCAGGGATAGCTCAGGATGATCGCGGCCGTCATGCCGACAAGAAGCAGAATGGGCAGAACCATGTCGCGGCGGATGCGAAGCCCCATGCGCTTGCCGGAGAAGGTCGGTATCTGACTGACCATGAGGAAAGCAATCGCCATCGCGTGAAGCGCGATCAGGACCGGAACGTCCTTTATCCAGGCAACGCCGGAAAACGACAGGTAGAGCGGGAGCATGACCAGTCCGGCGGCGGCGGGCGCCGGCACGCCGACAAAGTAATTTCCGGTCCAGGCCGGCTTGTCCGGGTCCTCCAGCGCGACGTTGAAACGGGCAAGACGAAGCGCACAGCAGACCGAAAAGCCCAGAACCGCGATCCAGCCAATGCCGCCGATATCGCCGAGCGTCCAGAGGTAAAGGACGACGACGGGGGCGACGCCGAAATTCACGAAATCGGTCAAAGAATCGAGTTCAGCCCCGAAACGTGTCGAACCATGCAGCAGCCGGGCGATGCGCCCATCAAGCGCATCGAAAATCGAGGCAATGATGATGGCGGCGACGGCGGCCTCGAAACGGCCTTCGATTGCGAAGCGAATGGCGGTGAGACCGGCGCAAAGCGCAAGGACGGTAATCGCGTTCGGAATGATCGTTCGCACAGGCAGCTGCGCGAAATGCCGGGCGCGGCGGGCCCTCGTGCTCTCTCCAACCCGGAAGCCGGGGCCAGGGCGGGGTTCGAAGGGGGGGGTCTGTCCGGCCATCTACATCAGCCTTTCACACGCCGTTACACATGATGCGGCTCGGCAAGCGCCTGATCCGCGAGCACCGTCTCGCCGCCGATCGCCGTCTGCCCGACGGCAACGAGGGGGACGGCGCCTTTCGGCAGATAGACGTCGAGGCGGCTGCCGAAGCGAATGATGCCGAAACGCTCACCCGCCGCCAGATCATGCCCTTCCGCCACGTCGCAGACAATACGCCGTGCGACGAGGCCCGCGATCTGGACCACCACGACCTGTTCGCCATCGGCGCGCTCGATGACCAGCGAATTGCGCTCGTTTGCGTCGCTTGCCTTGTCGAGATCGGCGTTGAGAAAGAGGCCCGGCCTGTAGGCCACACGCTTGACCTTGCCGGCGACCGGGGCCCGGTTCACATGGCAGTTGAAGACATTCATGAAGATGGTGATGCGGGTGCGCGTCATGTCGCCGAGGCCAAGCTCCTCCGGCGGCGATGCCTCGGTGATGAGATTTACCACGCCGTCCGCCGGGCTGATGACAAGGCCCTCGCGCGTCGGCGTGACGCGATCGGGATCACGAAAGAAATAGAGGCACCAGAGCGTGAGGATGACGCCGATCCAGCCCAGCGGATTCCAGATCATGAACAGGACGATTGTTACCGCCGCGAAGATGATGACCCAGCGATGTCCTTCGCGGTGGATGGGCGTCAGTATCGATGTCAGGCTGCTCATGGGATGCTTCTGGTCTCTTGTGGCCCCGGATGCGGCGGAGTGTAGCCTGCCGGACGCTTCGGGTTAAGTTTTTCCGGGGACCGCATGGCCGGGACCGTTTCAGGCTTCCGCCGGTAAAGGGGAGCCCACCGGGGATGCATCAGCGGCTTCCTGCTCTACCAGCTCCCGCGCGGCATCGGATTGGCGCTGGCGGTTCCACATGGCGGCATAGGCACCGCCCAGCGCGAGCAGCGCCTCATGCCTGCCCCGCTCCACCACCCGGCCGCGCTCAAGCACCACGATTTCGTCAGCATCCACCACGGTGGAGAGACGATGCGCGATGATGAGCGTCGTCCGGTTCTCCGAAATCTGGCGCAGCGCTGTCTGGATTTCGCGCTCTGTATGCGTATCGAGCGCCGACGTCGCCTCGTCCAGCAACAGGATGGAGGGGTTCTTCAATATGGTGCGGGCGATGGCGACGCGCTGCTTTTCGCCGCCCGAGAGCTTCAGGCCGCGCTCGCCGACGCGCGTATTGTAGCCTTGAGGCAGGCTGTCGATGAAGGCACCGATCTGGGCAAGGCGTGCAGCCTGTTCGACTTCCGCATCGCTCGCTTCCGGGCGGCCATAGCGGATGTTGTAGCGGATGGTGTCGTTGAAAAGCACGGTATCCTGCGGAACCATACCGATGGCAGCGCGCAGCGATGCCTGCTGCACGTCACGAATATCCTGCCCGTCGATCCGTACCGCACCGCCCGAAATGTCGTAGAAGCGGAACAGGATGCGGGCGATGGTGGACTTGCCGGCGCCCGAGGGGCCGACGATCGCGAGCGTCCTGCCCGGTTCCACCCGGAACGACACGCCATCGAGAATTTTCCGGGCGGGGTCGTAGAAGAAACTCACATTGTCGAATTCAATGGCACCGCCCTCGACCCGCAGCGGCGGCGCGCCGGGTTTGTCGCGGATTTCCGCCGGCACCTGCATGAGGCCGAACATGGTTTCCATGTCGATCAGCGCCTGACGGATTTCGCGGTAGACCGTGCCGAGCAGATTGAGCGGCTGATAGAGCTGGATGAGATAGGCATTGACCATGACGAAGGCGCCGACGGTGAGGACGCCATCCGCAATGCCCTGTGCCGCCATCAGCATGAGGGCCGTGAGGCCGATGCTGAAGATCAGCGTCTGGCCGGTGTTGAGAAGCGACAGCGATGTCGTCGTCTTGATGGCGGCGCGCTCATAGCCCTCCATCGAGCGGTCGAAGCGGCGCGCCTCATGCTCCTCATTGCCGAAATATTTGACGGTCTCATAATTCAGGAGACTGTCCACCGCCTTGGTGTTTGCTTCCGTGTCGAGGTCGTTCATCTCGCGGCGGATGCGGGTGCGCCATTCCGTGATGGCGAAGGTGAACACCATGTAGAGCAGCACAGTGCCGGCCGTGATGAGCGAATAGCGAATGTCGAAAGCATAAGCGAGGATGACGCAGACCAGGATCAGCTCGATGATGGTCGGCACGATGTTGAACAGCGAAAAGCGCAGCAGGAAGTCGATGCCCTTGGTGCCGCGCTCGATGACGCGGGACAGGCCGCCGGTGCGCCGTTCAAGATGGAAGCGGAGCGAGAGCGCGTGAAGATGGCGGAACGTCTCAAGCGCAAGCTCACGAACGGCATTCTGGCCGACCTTGGCAAAGATCCCGTCGCGCAGCTGCGCCAGCGCCACCATCAAGATGCGCCCGACGCCATAGGCGACGATCAGCATGACGGGAACGACGAGGGCGGCGGCGGCAACGGTTTCCGGGGTCAGGCGGTCCACCGCCTCCTTGTAGAGAAAGGGCACATAGACCGTGATGGCCTTGGACGCCACGAGCGCCACCATCGCAAATACGACACGCGCCTTCAGATCCGCCCTGCCCTGCGGCCAGAGGCGGGGCAGCATGGCGACAAGCGTCTGCCAATGCTGCTCGCGCGCAGGCGGGGCACCGCCCGTGACCGGGTCGGGGCCGTGACGCGTGGCCATGTTCAGGTGTCTTGGCATGAAGCCGGGATCTCCGCCGGGCCGGACAATCCGGCCGCTCACAAGGTAACGCCCCATCCGCATCGACGGACGGGGCGTCATAGACACCATACATAAGACTTTTCAGGCCGGGGACAATGTCCCTTGAAAGCGGCCCTATTTGGCCGGGGTTTCGAAGATCTGGCCCGGATAGATCAGGTTCGGATCGCGAATCTGGTCCTTGTTGGCCTCATAGATGATCGTGTAGCTGAAGCCGGAGCCATAAAGCCGGCGGGCGATGTTCCAGAGGTTGTTGCCGGGCTGGATGACCACCTTGCCATCGCGGAGCGCCGCGAGGACGGCCTGCGGCTCGCCCCGCTCGAAGGGGACTTCGATGCGGCCGACGACACGGCCTTCGCCGTCCACCTGATCGACGCGGAGCGCATATTGGCCGGGCGCGATGTCCGCCGCCGGGCTCAGCTCCCAGCGGCCATCGGTATCGGCCTTCGTCTCGCCCACGGGATTGCCGCCGACATAGACGCGAATGGTGGCGCCGGGATCGGCACGGCCGGAAATGATGATGTTGCCCTTCTCGTCATAGTCGATGGTTTCGAGGACGAGGCCGCCGGCATCGGCGGGAACGCCGGGGCCTTGCAGCACCTTGCTCGCCTTGCCCGGCTCGCTGCGGACAACGAGCGTCTGACCCTGACCGCCTTCCGGCACGGAGACAGTGACGGTCTGGCGGCTGTCTTTCGTGCTGCCATCCGGGTTTCGCGCGGTCAGCGTCAGTTCGATGGTGCCCGGCGACAGCGGCTTTTCGAGCACGGCCACCCATTCGCCGCGCTGGTCGGCGGTCGCCTCGGCCACGACCTCGCCATTCGCCTTGAGCTGGACGCGGGCGCCGGGAAGGGCGCGGCCGGCGGCGATGGTGGAGCCGTCGCGTTCGACGCGGACGATGTCGAAAGTGGGGATGGCGGGGTCTTCGGCGACTTCCTCCGCTTCCGGCGCGGCGGGCTCTTCGACCGCGATGCCGGACGGGGCGGGCTCGCTCTCGCCGCGCAGGAAAAACCAGTAACCCGCAAAAAGCAGGACAAGCGCGACAACGAATGCGCCAATGATTGCGCCCAGTTTCATTTGCCTGTTTCCTTCCCCATAGAAACTGTGCCGGAACGATACGATCCGTCACGTTCAACCCAGTTTACCGCGTAGCTTGCAATTACGGCACCAATGTGAAACCACGCCGGTAGCAACGCCTGAATCAGCCCGGAAACCCTATCTCCATGAAGCTCACAAGTCTTTGCGTCTATTGCGGTTCCAGCACCGGAAACGACCCCTCGATGATGGCGGAGGCGGACCGCTTCGGCCACATGATGGCGAAGGCGGGCGTCCGTCTGGTCTATGGCGGCGGGGGCGTCGGCCTGATGGGGGCGGTGGCGCGGGCGGTGCTCGCGGGCGGCGGACAGGTGACAGGCATCATCCCGCAGTTCCTCACAGAAATCGAAGTGCAGTTCAACGAGGTGAGCGAGCTTATCGTCACCGACAGTATGCATGCCCGCAAGCAGCTCATGTTCGAGCGGGCGGAGGCCTTCGTGGCGCTGCCGGGCGGGATCGGCACGGTCGAGGAGACGATCGAGATGCTGACCTGGGCACAGCTCGGACGGCACAGCCAGCCCATCGTGATCGCCAATCTCAACGGCTTCTGGGACCCGATGATCGAACTGCTCGACCACATCATCAAGGCGGGCTTTGCGCGCTCCAACATCCGCCGCATCTATTCGGTGGTGGACAAGGTGGAGGACATCCTGCCGCGCATCGAGGCGTCGCTCTGACGGCGTCTGTCATCGAACTGTCAAACGACTGTCACGATCGGCAATGCCGATTCAGCGGCGAAACTTATCCCCGGTTTTCGAGACCGGCGAGACGGCGCAGCTCACGCTCGCGGACCCATGTGTCGTAGCTGAACATGGCCAGCGCAACCCAGATCAGCGCGAAGGTGACGAGCTGGCCCATGCCGAAAGGCTCGCCATAAAGGAAGACGGCGATCAGGAAGGATGCCGTGGGCACGAGATATTGCATGAGGCCGAGGGTCGTGAGCCTTATGCGTTGTGCGCCATAGGTGAAGAGGATGAGCGGCACGGCGGTCATGGGTCCGGTGAGGATCAGGAGAATGTCCGTATACAGACCGGCATGGCCGAAGGCGGCGGCGCCATGCGCCGACATCCAGAAAAGCCAGGCAAGGCCGAAAGGCGCAAGAATGACGACCTCGACAAAGAGCCCTTCCAGCGCCTCGGCGCGGACCACCTTCTTCAGATAGCCATAAGCAGCGAAGCTCGCCGCGAGGAAGAGAGAAACGTAAGGCACGAAGCCCTGCGCGAAGGTGAAATAGAGAACCGCTATCGCGGCAAGGGCGATGGCGAATTTCTGGGCGCGCGACAGGCGCTCGCCGAGCAGCATCACACCGGCCACCACGCTCATCAACGGATTGATGAAATAGCCGAGGCTCGTTTCGAGGATGCGGTCCGAATTGACGGCCCAGATGAAGACGAGCCAGTTCGACCCGATGATGAGGGATGTCACCGACAGGATCAGCATGGCGCGGCGGTTGCGCAACACGGCGATCAGCTGTGCATAGCGCCTGAAAAGGGCGATGCAGAGCGCGACGAGCAGCAGACTCCACAGCGCGCGATGGGCGAGAATTTCCATCGGCACGACATGGGCAAGCTGGCGGTAATAGATGACGGAGAGACCCCAGAGCAGATAGCCGCCACCCGCCGCCGCCGCGCCGAGGGCGGCTTGGCTTTTAGAATGCGCAGGAAAATGGTCGGGCATTTCCATATCTCGCGCTTGAACCGGCCGCCCCAATTTCCCGTCCCGATCTGTCGCGCAGCTAATTGTATGCCTTTGCGCGAGATACTCCTTGGGGAATAGGGTGTTCAATCAAAAGGAAAATCAATTGCCGATATAAAGATCCGCATGCAAATCTTCAAACTTGGCCTGTCCCGTTGCCCTGTCCATTCCGAAGGGAACACGATCCGGCGCACCAATATCGGAAATCCGGAAAATATAAGTTATTCGAACCTGATCTTCCGTCTCATTTCTCAATGAAGCGTGCCAGGTAAGACTGTCTACAGCATACATTTCAAACAGACCGCCAGCGCTGTCATTGTAGCGAGAGGGATCGAAGTTGGGATAGTGCTCGGTGGCGACCTCGTAATGGCCATGCTCGCCGGCAAAGGTCATCGCGATCCCGTGGCGGTGTGTACCTGAATAAACTCGAATACCACCGGCACGCCCTCCAGAATTATCCGTCAGATTGAGCCAGAACGTGAGTTGGCGAGAGCTCTGCAGCAGATAGGGATAATCCTGATGGATCGGCAGATTGTATCGGTAATTCTCCACACCTGGCGGGAAGACATGCAACGTCTCGCCATTAAAGGGCGACACAAGCAGCGGTTGATGCGTGTTGGAGGCAAAGAATTGATCTGCGATTTTTTCAATTTCAGGTGCATAGAAAAGCTTGCGCCCGGACATAAGCTTCATTGGCCTAGTGCCGATATCGTAGATTTTCCCGAGCACCTTGCGGTCGGTGCGCGCTAGAGAGAGGAGCACACTTTGAAAATATGGTTCGATCTCGAATACGGACCCATCCGCAAGCGCCTCACGAAGAGATCCCAAAGCTGGCGGAGTCGTAACCGCTCCATCATCTGCGAGAATTAAAGTGTAGGCGCACAGGTCCCGATACAGAACCTCAATCTGAAGCTTCAGCGCACCTGCCACTTCCACCTTTTCCCATCCATCACGATCGAGCGTCGGCTGCATGATTAGTAGCATTCCTTCACGAGATATCCGCCCGGGTTGTCACTGAACGGGAACTTACGAATGACGGGTGCAATACCTCGTTCAGCAAAGAATTCACTCACCGCGGTCGCTTCGCCGGGGAAAATGTCAAAACCATATTCGTCGAGAAGTAACACACCGCCGATGACCAGCCGATCCCAGAAGTGCCGAAGCGCCACGAGAGTGGGCTCGTAAAGGTCCGCATCTAGGTGCAGAATCTTGATAACGGTACCGGGGTTCTTTTCCGCATACTCTGGAACCGTTTTCAGGATATCCCCTTCGATCAGGCGAATGCGCGGCTTCTGAGGTGCGAATCGATCGTGATCAAAGACGTTGATTAGAACGTCGAGCTCTTCACGATAGGCCTCCGAAGACCATCCCCCCTCCTGCTTGTCGTGGCGGGCGAGCCTTACACCGTCCTTCTCATGAAAACTCGGGAATCCCTTGAAATTGTCAAACCCGATCACATCGAAACTTCGATCATATGTGGAGAATATCTCAGTAAACTGAGAAAATCGAATGAGAGAGTCGCCGCGGAACACACCCAACTCCACGATGTGGCCTGGCAAATCTTCCACCATGCGAAAGATTTCATAATGGGCGATCAGCTTCGCTATCCCCCTGCGGCTTGCAAAACGTAGAATGCCGCCATGGGAGAATGCCTCCTTGTTTCCTGATGCGCAGTGCCCCGACAGTAATCGAAACAGGGTTTCCTCTACATAAGCATTGTCAGGGCAAATGGCAGGCTTTGGTAGCTCGCTCATGGCGTTCCTCTTGGCGTCGCGGGGCAATTCTATTGATCATTTAAGAGTAGACGCGAAAGAGCCGCAATGGAACAGCGATTCGCAGCCATGACGCTGAAGCCACGGAGTCAAGTTTCGGGCGCGTTTTCCGAATGGCCTCCTGTGCCTTGGCCTTTCTCCCTAGTCGAGTTGTCCACCGCAGGCACGCGCCATCCCGTTTCGTTCTTATAACACGGCGAAACAGCACTTTCCGGCACCAAATGAAAAGGGCGCGTTTCCGGTTTAGTGAGACCGGCCTCGCTCAGGCGGGGGTTGACCCAGTACAATTCACGCCTATCTTGGCACCAGCGAAACCCGACAGGATGTGTGCGACATGGATTTGCTCCGCAATGCAATGAGCCCTTGCCTTGCCTCTGTGGAGAAGAATGTCCATGTGCCCCTCCATTTCGCTTTCCGGTCTTTCATGGTCCACGCCTGACGGCAGGACGCTTTTTTCCGATCTCGAGCTTCGGTTCGGCCAGGTCCGCACAGGCCTTGTGGGCCGGAACGGAACGGGCAAGACAACGCTGCTGAAACTCATCAGCGGCGAATATGTCCCTGTGCGCGGCACGATACATGTTGACGCACGACTTTCGATATTGCGGCAGCGCGTACAGCCTGCTTCGGACGAGACGATCGCCACGCTATTCGGCGCTGACGCCGCGCTGGACCTGCTCCGCCGCGCGGAAACAGGCCGGGCAGCACCCGGCGAGCTTTCCGAGGCCGACTGGACACTGGAAGCGCGAATTGCCGAGTGTCTTGCCGGTCTGGGCCTTGAGGCATCGCCGGAGACACCTCTTGCCGCGCTATCGGGCGGACAGCGCACACGCGCCATGCTGGCGGCACTCACCTTCACCGAACCCGACTTCCTGTTGCTCGACGAGCCGACCAACAATCTCGACGCAGAAGGCCGCGAAGCGGTGAAGCATTTGCTGGCGCGCTGGAAAAAGGGCGCGATCATCGTCTCGCATGACAGGGTGCTGCTTGAGGAAATCGACGAGATCGTCGAACTCACCTCGCTTGGCGCTGCGCGTTATGGCGGCAACTGGAGCCACTACCGCAGGCAGAAGGCGCTCGAACTTCAGGCAGCGGAACACGACCTTGCAAATGCGCAGCGAAAATTGAAGGAGATCGCGCGCATATCCCAGGAAACCCGGGAGAAGCAGGCACAAAGGGACAAGCGCGGCCGCGCCAAGAAGGCGAAGGGCGACCTGCCGCGCATCATCCTTGGAACCCGAAAGAACAATGCGGAGGCGACCAGCGGCAAGAATGTCCGGCTGGCGGAGCATCGGCAAATACAGGCCAAGGAGGACGCGTCCGCAGCCCGTGCCAGAATCGAGGTGCTGCAACCCTTCACCATCACGCTGGCACCGGCCGGACTTCATGCAGGACGTCTGGTGCTGGAAGCAAAATCGTTGCATGGCGGCCATGACAAGGAAGCGCCCATCATCCGTAATCTTTCGATGACCATTGAAGGCCCGGAGCGGATTGCGATCACAGGAGCGAACGGCTCGGGCAAGACGACGCTACTCAAACTTCTGACCGGCGAACTCGAACCTTTTTCCGGCAGCGTTCGGCTCCACGTTCCTCACGCCATGCTCGATCAGCAGGTGAGCCTGATCGACCGCGAGCTGACGGTTGCGGACAATTTCCTGCGCCTCAACCCGGACATGGACGAAAGATCATGCCGCGCCGCACTTGCCCGGTTCCGCTTTCGTGCCGAAGCGGCATTGCAGTCAGCGGGCACATTGAGCGGCGGCGAAATGCTGCGTGCCGGGCTCGCCTGTGTGCTGGGCGGCCTGCGCCCTCCCCCGCTGCTCTTGCTCGATGAGCCGACGAACCATCTCGACATGGAGTCCACTGAAATTCTCGAGGAAGGGATCGCAGCCTATGACGGTGCGCTGATCGCCATCAGCCACGACGAAACCTTCCTCGATGCCATCAGGATCGGCCGGCGAATTGAAATCGGAACCGTTTAGCCGGGCCGCCTATGCCCCGGCCTTCTCCCGGTGCGGCTTGTTCTTCGCCGGGGCGCCGTCGCGCAGGAGCTTCCAGACGATGGAATCGAGCAGCGCCTGGAACGAGGCATCGACGATGTTGGGCGAGACGCCGACGGTGAACCAGCGGTTGCCCTTGCCGTCCATGCTCTCGATCATGACGCGGGTGACGGCCTCGGTGCCGCTTGTGAGGATACGCACCTTGAAATCGGCAAGCCGCAGATCCTCGATATAGGGCGAGTATTTGCCGAGATCCTTGCGGAGCGCCTGATCGAGCGCGTTGACCGGGCCATTGCCCTCGCCCACCGAGATCAGCTTTTCGCCATCGACCACGACCTTCACCGTCGCCTCGGAGACGGTGACGAGATCGCCGAGCGCGTTGTAGCGGCGCTCGACAAGCACGCGGAAGGATTCGACATCGAAAAACTCCGGCACCTCGCCGAGGATGCGGCGCGCCAGCAGCTCGAAGGAGGCTTCGGCGCCGTCATAGGAATAGCCGAGGAACTCGCGCTCCTTCACCTCATCGAGCAGGCGCTGGATGCGGCGGTCCTTCGGGTCGAAGGCGATGCCCGCTTCTTCAAGACGCGCAAGGATGTTCGACTTGCCAGCCTGATCGGACACGGCGATACGGCGCTTGTTGCCGACGCTTTCCGGCGGCACATGCTCATAGGTTTTCGGGTCCTTCAGGATCGCCGAGACATGGATGCCGGCTTTCGACGCGAAGGCGCTTTCGCCGACATAGGGCGCGTAGCGGTTCGGCGCACGGTTCAGCACTTCGTCGAGCGTGCGCGAGACATGAACGAGGCTTTTCAGGCGCTCATGCGTGACGCCGATCTCGAAACGGTCCGCGTAATGGGGCTTCAGAAGCAGGGTCGGGATGAGCGACACCATATTGGCATTGCCGCACCGCTCGCCCAATCCATTCAGCGTGCCCTGCACCTGGCGGACGCCGGCGCGGATCGCGGCGAGCGAGTTCGCCACGGCGTTTTCCGTGTCGTTATGGGCATGGATGCCGAGATTGCTGCCGGAGATGCCGGATGCGACGACCTCGCCGACGATGCGCTCCACCTCGTCCGGCAGCGTGCCGCCATTGGTGTCGCAGAGCACGGCCCAGCGCGCGCCATTGTCGAGCGCGGCGCGGACGCAGGCGAGCGCATATTCCGGGTTTGCCTTGTAACCGTCGAAGAAATGTTCGCAGTCGATCATCGGCTCGCGGCGCCTGGCGGCGACCGCCCGCACACTGTCTGCGATGCTTTCGAGGTTTTCCTCGTTGCTGATGCCGAGCGCGACGGCAACCTGAAAGTCCCAGCTCTTGGCAACGAGGCAGACGGCATCCGTATCCGCATCGAGCACGGCGGCGAGGCCCGGATCGTTCGAGGCCGAGCGGCCTGCCCGCTTCGTCATGCCGAAGGCGGTGAATTTCGCATGGGCGAATTCCGGGCGCTCACCGAAGAAGGCGGTGTCCGTGGGGTTGGCACCCGGATAGCCGCCCTCGATGTAGTCGATGCCCAGCTCATCAAGCAGGCCCGCAATGAGGCGCTTGTCCTCGACACTGAAATCGACGCCGGTCGTCTGCGCGCCGTCGCGCAGCGTGGTGTCGAAAAGATAGAGGCGCTCTTTGCCGGTCGTGCTCATGGTTCCATTCCGCATCGTGGAGGGCGCAAAGGCCCGTCATTGGGTGGCAATCCGCCACCGGCCGGTCCGTGTTCCACAATGTTTGCAAGCGTGCTTGTACGGCGGCGGCGGAGCTATGTCAGCCGCTAATAATCAGACCCTGAATGATCGAGTAAGCCGGGTTCATGCCGGTATCCTCAGTCAGCCGCCGTTAACAAATCCTAACGATTTCAAGCCGTTAGGCCAGAAAGCCGGGCCTCGGCCCGCTTCCTGCCGATGAGAGGTAGCAGGTTTTTCAGCTCCGGTCCATGCGGCAGCGCGGTGAGCGCGAGGCGAAGCGGCATGAAGAGCGCCTTGCCCCTGGCGCCGGTCGCCGCTTTCACGGCCTCGGTCCAGAGCCCCCATGTCTCCGGGCCCCAGGGCTCCGGCGGCAGCGCGGCGGCGGCGGCGGCGGCGAAGGCCTTGTCCTCGATGACCGGCGCGACCGGCCCTTCGACCACGCGGGCCCAGTCCGCTACTTCGGCGAAAAGCGCGAGATTGGGCTTCACGGCCTCCCAGAAAGCCTCGCCGAGATCGCAGGAGAGCGCGGCAAGGCGGGGCTTCGCATCCGCATAGGGCATCAGATGCAGGCAGGCGGCATTGATGCGCGCGAGGTCTGCCGGATCGAAGCGGATGTCGGAGCGGCCGAGGCGGGAAATCTCGAAATGCGATGCCAGCTCGTCGAGCGAGAGCGAGGCTTCCGCCGGATCGGGCGTGCCAAGCCGGGCGAGCAGCGAGTTGAGCGCCATGGGCTCGAAGCCCGCCTCGCGCAGCGCGCGCAGCGAATAGTGCGTGGCATCGTTGCGCTTCGAAAGCGGCTTGCCGTCCGGCCCGTTCAGGAGCGAGTAATGCGCAAAGCGCGGCGGCTCCGCGCCCAGCGCACGGATGATCTGGATCTGCACACCGGTATTCGTAATGTGGTCGGACCCGCGAATGACATGGGTGATGGCAAAGTCGATATCGTCCACAATGCTCGGCAGGGTGTAGAGGAAGCGGCCATCCTCGCGGATCAGCACCGGGTCCGACAGCGAGGCGCCATCGATTTCCACCGGGCCCTGAATGAGATCGTTGAAGCCGGTGTGCTCATGGTCGAGACGGAAACGCCAGTGCGGGCGGCGGCCTTCGGCCTCGAGCGCGGCCCGCTCCTCCGCGGTGAGCTTCAGCGCGGCGCGGTCATAGACCGGCGGCAGGCCGCGGGCGAGCTGGCGCTTGCGGCGGCGGTCGAGCTCCGCGGCGCTTTCATAGGCCGGATAGAGGCGGCCTGCCTGTTTCAGCCTTTCGGCAGCGGCTTCATAGGCGGCGATGCGATCCGACTGGCGGGCAAAGATGTCGTGGTGCAAGCCAAGCCATGCCAGATCGGCCTCGATGCCTGCCGCATATTCGGCGGTCGAACGCTCGTCATCCGTGTCGTCCATGCGGAGCATGAACCTGCCGCCATTCTTCCGTGCAAAGAGGAAGTTCAGCAGCGCCGCACGCGCGTTGCCGACGTGAAGCTCACCCGAGGGCGACGGGGCGAAGCGGACGGTGACAGGCTTCCCGCTCACAGATCCTGATCCCGGAAGCCGTTGACGATCGGGTAGCGGCGGTCACGGCCGAAATTGCGGCTCGTCACCTTCACGCCCGGCGCGGCCTGGCGCCGCTTGTATTCCGAAATGTAGAGCAAATGCTCGACGCGCTTGACGAGATCGCGGTCGTGACCGCGCTCGACGATTTCGCGCACCGACATTTCCTCCTCGACGAGACAATGAAGAATGTCGTCCAGCACCTCATAGGGCGGCAGCGAATCCTCGTCCTTCTGGTCGGGGCGCAGCTCGGCGGAAGGCGGGCGCGTGATGATGCGTTCGGGAATCACCCTGCCCTGCGGGCCGAGACATCCCTTCGGCATATGCGCATTGCGCCAGCGCGCCAGGCGGAAAACGCGGGTCTTGTAGAGATCCTTGATCGGATTGAAGCCGCCATTCATGTCGCCATAGATGGTGGCATAGCCGGCCGAGACTTCGGATTTGTTGCCGGTCGTCAGCAGCATGGACCCGAACTTGTTGGAGATCGCCATGAGGATGACGCCGCGGGCGCGGGACTGGAGATTTTCCTCCGTCGTGCCGGTCTGCGTGCCCTCGAACATTTTTTCGAGCGCGGAGGTGAAACCTTTCACGGGCTCCTCGATCGGCACGATGTCGTAGCGCGTGCCGAGAAGTCTTGCGCAGGCTTCCGCATCCTCGAGACTTTCCGAGGAGGTGTAGCGGTAGGGCAGCATGACGCAATGAACCTTGCCGGCGCCCAGCGCATCGACGGCGATGGCGGCGACGAGCGCCGAGTCGATGCCGCCGGACAGGCCGAGCACGACGCCCGGAAAGCGGTTCTTCTTCACATAGTCGCGCAGGCCCTGCACCACCGCGAGATAGAGCGCCTCGTCGCCTTCCTCGATGCGCGCGACTTCGCCCGGGGCACAGACCCATCCCCTGTCGCCGCGCGACCAGTCGGTGATCGCAATCCTTTCCTGCCAGGCGGGCATTTGCAGCGGCAGCGAAAGATCCGCGTTGAGCACGAAGGAGGCGCCGTCGAAGACGAGCTCATCCTGTCCGCCGAGCTGGTTCACATAGGCCATGGGCAGCCCGCTTTCCCTGATGCGGGAAATGACGAGCTGCATACGGGCGTCGAACTTGTTGAAGTCGTAGGGCGAGCCGTTCGGCACGAGCAGGATTTCCGCGCCCGACTCCTCAAGGCACTCGACCACATCCGGGAACCAGATGTCCTCGCAGATGGGAACGCCGATGCGCACGCCGCGCACAAGGAAGGGACCGGGCATGGGCCCTTCGTCGAAAACACGCGGCTCATCGAACACGGAGTAGTTCGGCAGATGGACCTTGGCGCGGTAGCCGCGCACCTCGCCCTTGTCGAGATAGAGGACGGCATTGAAGAGCTTGCCGTCATCGGCCATCCAGGGGCAGCCGATGAGAACGCCGGGGCCGCCATCCACGGTCTGCCGCGCGAGGTCGATCGCGGCGGCGCGGGCGGCGCGCTGGAAGGCGCCCTTCAGCACCAGATCCTCGGGCGGATAGCCGGTAAGGAACAACTCGGAAAAAACGATGAGATCCGCACCCGCAATCTCGGCCTCGCGGCGGGCCTCGACGGCCTTTTGCAGATTGCCGGCGATGTCGCCTACCACGGGGTTCAACTGGGCCAGCGCAATGCGGAGCTTGTCGGTCATTTTTGAAGCAAATCCGGGCGGTTATGCCCCAAGGATATGGGGATTCGGCCTCGCGGTTTTAGCCGTTGAGGGGCGTACTCACAATAGTTCAGGGGTGAACCGGGCATAAGGGTGTTTGAGGGGTGCGGCCCCTCGCCAAGGCGGCTAGGCTGCCCCCAACAACCAGAATTCCGAAGGAGGACCCGATGACCGTGAACCGCCAGATCCTGCTGACCGAAACGCCACAGGGGAAACTCTCGGAAAGCCACTTCAAACTTTCCGAAGGCGAGGTGCCGCAGCCGAAGGATGGCGAGCTGCTGCTGCGGACCCGGCTCATTTCGCTCGATGCGGCAAACCGGGCCTGGATGCAGGGCGCGACCTATCGCTCCGCCGTGAATGCTGGAACGGTGATGGCGGGCGGCTCAGTCTCCGAGGTGGTGGAGTCGAGGGCGCCGGGATTTGCCAAGGGCGATCTCGTGTTCGCCGATACGGGCTGGCAGGACTATGCCGCCGTGCCTGCGAAGACGGCGCAGAAGCTGCCGAAGATGGAGCCGCTTTCCCATCTTCTCAGCGTCTATGGCATTGCGGGGCTCACCGCCTATTTCGGGCTGCTGGAAGTTGGCAAGCCGAAGGCCGGCGATACGGTGGTCGTATCCGCGGCGGCGGGCTCGGTCGGCACGATCGTGGGCCAGATCGCAAAGATCAAGGGCTGCCATGTGATCGGCATCGCGGGCGGCGCGGCGAAGTGCAAGCTCCTCACCGGCGAACTCGGCTTCGATGCCGCGATCGACTACAAGGCGGAGCCCGTGGGCAAGGCGCTGCGCAAGGCCGCGCCGAACGGCATCGACGTCTATTTCGACAATGTGGGCGGCGACATTCTGGAGGCGGTGCTGTTCGGCATGAACAATCATGGCCGCATCGCCTGTTGCGGGGCCGTGTCGCAATATGACGGCGCGGCACCGGCGCATGGCCCGCGCGGGATTCCCGGTCTCATCGTCGTGAAGCGCCTCACCATGCAGGGCTTCATCGTGATGGATTATCAGGACAAGCATGATGAGGCGCTGGCGGAGCTTCAGGGCTGGGTCGCCTCCGGGAAGCTCAAGGTGAAGGAGGACATCATGCAGGGGCTCGAGAACACGCCGAAGGCGCTGGTCGGGCTGCTGGCGGGCGACAATATCGGCAAGCGCATGATCAGGGTTTCCTGAACCTCTTGTTTTTCGCAGGTTCCGGCCAATTTTCAGAAAGGCGTCCGGTTTCCGGCGACGGAACGGGCGCCTTTCTTCGTTGTAGGATGCGGGGACGTTTCGGACAGGCCGGTTGCACGCATGGGATATGAAAGCGAGACACGGAACGGCGCCCCCACCGGTACAAGGCAACTTGCCGCGCGCCTCGGGGCGACATGGCGCAGTTTCCCTGCCGCCGCCCGCTGGGGCGCCCTCGCGGCCGTTGCACTCGCCCTCTACTGGATCGTTTCGAGCCTCTTCTTCGGCGGCGAACAGATTTCCTACAGAACGGCAACGGCGACGCGCGGCACCATCGAACAGACGGTGACGGCTCTCGGCTCGCTGCAACCGAAAAACTATGTCGATGTGGGCGCGCAGGTTTCCGGCCAGCTCAAGACCGTGCATGTGGAAATAGGCGACGCCGTGAAGAAAGGTGAGCTCCTCGCCGAGATCGATGCGAAGGTCTATGAAACGGAAGTGGCGGCGGCGCGGGCACGGCTTGCCGATCTCGAGTCGCAGCTTGCCGGCGCGGAAGCCGAACTCGTGCTCGCGCGGCGGCAATATGCGCGCAATCTCGACCTCGCAAAGATCGACGCGGTGAGCCGCGATGTGCTCGACACGAGCGAGACGAGCGTGAAAACCATCGCGGCGCGGATCGGCTCGCTCAAGGCGCAGATCGAGCAGCAGAAATCCACCGTCGAGGGCGGCGAGACCAATCTCGGCTTCACGCGGATCTATGCACCGATGGATGGCACGGTGACGGCGCAGCAGGCGCTTCAGGGCCAGACGCTCAATGCGAACCAGACCGCGCCGACCATCATGACCATTTCCGATCTTGCGACCATGACCGTGGAAGCGCAGGTCGCCGAAGCCGATGTCGGCAAGCTCGAAGCGGGGATGCCGGTCTATTTCACCACGCTCGGCGCGGCCGACCGGCGCTGGAACTCCACGGTCCGCCAGATCCTGCCGACGCCCGAAATCGTCAACGAGGTCGTGCTCTATACCGTGCTGATCGACATAGACAACCCGGATGGCCGGCTGATGAAGGACATGACGGCGCAGGTGTTCTTCGTGCTCGGCCGCGCGGACGACGCGATCATCGTGCCTGTCGGCGCGGTGAGCGAGAACCGGGACGGCACGGCGCGCGTCAGCGTGATGGGCGAGCGCGGGCCGGAAGAACGCGAGGTCAAGGTGGGTCTGAGCAATCGCATGAATGCGGAAATTCTCTCCGGCATCGCGGAAGGCGAGCGCGTGGTGACGGGCGTTCAATCCGGCAATGAACCGGCCGGCGGCAGCGCACGCACGCGCCGCATGGGCTTCCTCTAGGGGCGCGGCCATGCATGCACCCGAGCCGCGCAGCAAGACGCCCCTGATCGAACTCAAGGACGTGACCAAGGTCTACCGGACCGGCGGGCAGGAAGTACGCGCGCTGGACGGCGTGTCCCTGACGATCCGGCATGGCGAGTTCGTGGCCATCATGGGGCAATCGGGCTCCGGCAAATCCACGCTGATGAATATTCTCGGCTGCCTCGACCGCCCAAGCAGCGGCAGCTATGAGGTATCGGGCACGAATGTCGCCACGCTGACCGGCGACGAACTGGCGGCGCTGCGGCGCGACACGTTCGGCTTCGTGTTCCAGCGTTACAACCTGCTTTCCACGATGACGGCCACGGAGAATGTGGAACTCCCCGCCATCTATGCCGGCACGACGCGGAGCGAACGCTTCGAACGCGCAAGGGCGCTTCTTGCCCGGCTCGGCATGGGCGACCGCGCGGCCCACAGGCCGGGCGAGCTATCCGGCGGGCAGCAGCAGCGGGTTTCCATTGCCCGCGCCTTGATGAACGGGGCGGATGTGATCCTCGCCGACGAGCCGACCGGCGCGCTCGATACGCAGAGCGGCGCGGATGTGCTGAAGGTTCTGAAGGACCTCAATGCCGAAGGGCATACGATCATTCTCATCACGCATGACGCGGAAGTGGCGCGCCATGCCGACCGGCAAATCCAGATCAGCGATGGCAAGATCATCGCCGATAGCGGAGCGAGGATACCGAAAGCCGCGCCGCCCGCGACGGAGGCGCCGGAGGGACATGGCTTCGTCATTCAGGCGGAAATTGCCGAAGCCGTGAAAATGGCCTTCCGCTCGCTGCGCGCCAACATATTCCGCACGGCGCTGACGCTGCTCGGTGTCGTGATCGGCGTGGCGGCGGTCGTCGTCATGCTCGCCATCGGCGACGGCAGCAAGGAGAATATCGTGGCGTCCATGCAGAGCATGGGCACCAACCTGCTTGTCATCCGGCCCGGCGCGCCCGGTATCCGCTCCAGCGGCGACATCACCACGCTGACGACGGCGGACGCCGAAGCGATCCGCGAGATCGACAATGTGGTGGCGGTCGTTGCCGAGCGGAGCACGGCGAGCACGCTTCGCTTCGGCAATGTGGACTATCGCACCCAGATCGAAGGCACATGGCCGGAAATGACCACTGTGCGGGACTGGACCGCCGGACAGGGCGGCTTTTTCACGGAGGCCGATCTCCTTGGCTATGCGCCGGTGATCGTGCTCGGGCAAACGGTCGTCAATGCGCTTTTTCCGAATGGCGAAGACCCTGTCGGGCAATATGTGCTGGTCGGCAATATTCCCTTCGAGGTGGCGGGCGTGATGGCGCCGAAGGGCGCAGCCGCTTTCGGGCGCGACCAGGACGATGTCGCCTTCGTGCCGCTGACCACGGGCTTCATGCGGCTGTTCGGGCGGCAATATGCAAACTCGATCACGGTGAAGGTGGCCGATGCAGCGCGCGTGGGCGAAACCGAGGAAGCCATCCATGCCCTGCTGCTCGCACGGCACAAGACGGAGGATTTCCAGATCCGCAATACGGCCTCGATGCTCGAAACGCTTGAGAGCATGTCGAATACCATGACGATCCTGCTCGGTTCGGTCGCGGCGATTTCGCTTCTCGTCGGCGGCATCGGCGTGATGAACATCATGCTGGTGAGCGTGACGGAGCGGACGCGCGAAATCGGCATCCGCATGGCGACCGGCGCGCGGATGAGCAACATTCTCGTGCAGTTCAACACCGAGGCGCTTGTCGTCTGCGGCGTGGGCGGCGTCATGGGCGTGGTGCTCGGTCTTTCCGTGGCGCAGGCTCTGGCCGGGGCGGGACTCAATATTTCGATCAATCCCATGCCTTCGATCCTCGCTTTCAGTTGCGCCGTGCTGACAGGGCTCGTGTTCGGCTTTCTGCCGGCGCGCAAGGCGGCGCGTCTCGACCCCGTGGTCGCGCTGGCATCGGAGTGAGACAGATGAAGCCATATTTCCACCATTCAGCCCTTCTTGCCGCCGCGCTCGCTCTTGCCGCCTGCTCGATGGCGCCGGACTATGAGCGGCCGCAGACAGGGGCGGCGGCGAACTGGAGCGGGCCGCAGGAAGCGGGTGCGCCGGTGAGTGCCGAATGGTGGACGAATTTCGGCGACCCGGAGCTGACGCTGCTGATGCAGACGGCGATGGCCAGCAATCTCGACATTGCGCAGGCGCTGGCGCGGATCGACCAGGCGCGCGGCGCCGCGCGCGCCGCGGGGGCATCGCTGCTGCCGCAGCTTTCGGGCAGCGGCAGCGCCGCAACGCGCGCGGCCGATGGCGGCGCATCACGCGAGAGCGCCGATATCGGCTTGTCGGCAAGCTATGCGCTCGACCTCTGGGGCCGCTATCGCAACCAGGCGGGTGCGGCGCGCTTCTCGCTCGATGCCACGACCTTCGACAAGGAAACAACGGCGCTTCTCGTTCAGTCGCAGGTGGCGAGCACCTATTTCACGATCCTTGCGGTGAGGGACCAGATCGCCATTGCCGAAGAGTCGCTTGCGGCGGCGCGCGGCACGCTCGACATCGTCGAAGCGCGCTACAAGGCGGGCAGTATTTCAGGGCTCGATCTCGCGCAGCAGCGCAACACGGTGGCGAGCATCGAGGCGGGTATTCCCTCGCTCAAGGCGAACCTTGCCGCACAGCAAAATGCGCTGGCGATCCTCACCGGGCGGACGCCGGGCACATTCGGCATCGAAGGCGAGACGCTGGCGCGCGCCAGGCTGCCCGCGATTGCGGCGGGGCAGCCCTCCGACCTGCTGGAGCGGCGGCCGGACATAAAGAGTGCGGAAGCGCGGCTCAAGGGCGCCAATGCCGATATTGGCGCGGCACGGGCGGCCTTCTTCCCGAGCCTCGATCTTTCGGCTTCGATCACGCGGAGCTTTGCCACGGCCTCGCCCGCGGAGACGCTGACAGCCGCCGGGGCATCGCTTCTCGCGCCGGTCTTTTCCGGCGGCACGCTGGAAGGGAACCTGCAATCGGCGAATGCCCGGCAGCGGGAACTTGCGGCAAGCTATCAGCTGACCGTTCTCAACTCCTTTGGCGAGGTGGAGAATGCGCTGGTCAATGTGGAAGCGACGGCGGAGCGCGAGCGGCTGCTGACCATTGCGGCGGAAGAAGCAGGCAAGGCTTACCAGCTTGCGGAAGCGCGCTACCGCGCGGGCGCGAGCGATCTTCTCTCCGTGCTCGATGCGCAGCGCGCCTGGCTTTCCGCGCGGGACAGCGCGGCGCAGGCGAAACTCAACCGCTATACGACGGCGGTAGACCTTTTCGTGGCGCTGGGCGGCGGCTGGCAGAGCTGACGGTTCACCCGTTCACAACCTGTTGTTCACGGACGCCCGGAAGATTCCTTCCCCGCTCTGGCAAAGGCCGCTAGGCTCCTCCCCAATGAAAATCATGAAACGGGAGAGGACCCCATGACCAATCTCACCTCGAAGGAAATCCGGCTGAAGGCGCGGCCTGTCGGCATGCCGAAGGAGAGCGATTTCGAACTTGCGACGGCCGATGTGCGCCAGCCGGGCGATGGCGAAGTGCTTGTGCGCAACATCTGGATGTCGGTCGACCCCTATATGCGCGGGCGCATGATGGACCGCGAAAGCTATGTGCCGCCATTCCAGATCGGCAAGCCGCTCGAGGGCGGCGCGATCGGCCAGGTGGTGGAGTCGAAAAGCGGCAAGCTCAAGGTTGGCACCTATGTGAATCACATGTGGGGCTGGCGCGAATATGCGACGGGGCCGGCGGAGGCTTTCACGCCGGTCGATCCGGCGCTCGGGCCGATCGAGGCCTATCTCGGCGTGCTGGGTATGCCGGGCATGACGGCCTGGGCCGGTCTCTTCAAGGTGGCGGGGCTCAAGGACGGCGAGACGGTGTTCGTCTCCGCCGCATCGGGCGCTGTCGGCGCGGTCGTCTGCCAGCTTGCCAAGGCGCATGGCTGCTATGTGGTGGGCTCGGCCGGCTCGGACGAGAAGTGCAAATGGCTCACCGATGTCGCCGGTATCGACAAGGCGATCAACTACAAGACCTGCGGCGATCTCACCAAGGCGGTGGCGGATGCCTTCCCGAAGGGGATCGACGTCTATTTCGAGAATGTCGGCGGCGCGCATCTCGAAGCGGCGATCAATGCCATGCGCCCGAATGGCCGCCTCGCCATGTGCGGCATGATCGAGCAATATAACGACACGACGCCGCGCCCCGGCCCGACGAACCTCATCCAGATCGTCGGCAAGAGCCTGATGCTCAAGGGCTTCATCGTTTCCAACTATTTCCAGCATATCGGCGAGTTCTATGCCGAGATGGGTCCGCTCATCGCCAGCGGCAAGATGAAGTGGGAAGAGACGGTTGAAAACGGCATCGAGAATGCGCCCAAGGCCTTCCTCAATCTCTTCAAGGGCGCGAATTTCGGCAAGATGCTGGTGAAGATCGGCCCCGACAAGGCGGTGTGATCCCCGTCATTCCAGCGACGGCATGGTGGCCCGGGCTCAAAACCCGGGCCATACTGTTTTCAACGAGGGAGGAAGAATCATGCCGACAAAAGCGAAACGCTGGGTGCTGGCCTCGCGGCCGGAGGGAAAGCCGCGGGCGGAGAATTTCCGGCTGGAGGAGATCGAGCTGCCGGAGATCGGCGAGCATGAAATCCTGATCCGCACGGAACATCATTCGGTCGATCCCGGGATGCGCGGGCGGCTTTCCGGCGACAGCTATACGTCGGCGCTTCCTCTCGGCCAGACCATCGACAGCGCCATGGTGGGCGTGGTCGAGCAATCGAGGAACGAGAAGTTCAAGCCGGGCGACCGCGTGACGGGCGGCTTCGGCTGGGTGACGCACGCGATTTCCAACGGGCGGGGCGTGCAGATCCTCCCGCCCGAGATGTATCACGGCAAGCTCCGCCCCACGGCGGCGATCGGCGTGCTCGGGATTCCGGGCCTCACCTCCTATTTCGGGCTGCTCGACCTTGGCAAGCCGAAAGAAGGCGACACGGTTCTGATTTCGTCGGCGGCGGGGCCTGTGGGCGCGACGGCCGGACAGATCGCCAGGATGAAGGGCTGCCGCGTTGTCGGCATCGCGGGCTCGAAAGAGAAATGCGACTATGTGAAGGGGCTCGGCTTCGACGCCTGCTTCTCCTATCGCGGCGCGGACCTGAAGGCCGCCATCAAGGAGCATTGCCCGGAAGGCGTCGACATTTATTTCGACAATGTGGGCGCGGAAATGCTCGACGCGGCGATCCTCAACATGAAGGAACATGGCCGCATCGTCGTGTCCGGTCAGGTCAGCGAATACAACCGCGCCGACGACGAGCTTGTCGGTATCCGCAATGTGACGCGGTTCATCACGCATCGCCTGCGGATGGAAGGCCTTGTCGTCTTCGACTATTTCAAGCAGTTCCGCGAGGCACAGGCCGAGATGGCCGGATGGATCCATGCGGGCAAGCTGCAATATACCGAAGACGTTTCGGAAGGCATCGAGGGATCGGCCGCCGCCTTCATCGGGCTCTTCGAAGGCGAGAATCTCGGGCGGCGGCTCATCAAGGTGAGCTAGAAATCGTAGCGAAGGCCGAGCGTCAGGAAGTTCGAGGCATCGGTCACGCCGTTGAAGAGGCCGAAAACACCGGAGCGGTGTTGCAGCCGCGTGACGAGCGACACATCGGGATAGGACGGCAGCGCGAAGGTCGCCTGCAGGTTGAACTGGTTGAGCGTGCGCGAGCGGCTGCCATCCGGCTGGCGCTCAAGCTGCGGAAATTCGGTCGTGTAGGATGGCCCGAGGCCGACGGCCGCCGTCGTCGAGAGATAGTCATTCCACGGAAACTCGTGCCAGCGCGCATAGATCGCGGCGCCGATCTCGTGATAGGTCTCGCGCCCATAATGGCGCGCATACATGATCTCGCCCTCGAAGCTCAGCGACTGGCCATACCAGCCGAGCAGCCGCGACGCGGTGGCGCCGACAACATGGTCGGTCGAGCCTTCGACATCGAAGAAATTTTCGATGATGGTGCTGAAATTGTTTTCCGTTCCCTCGCCCATGAACACGGTGACGGCGTGACGCTTGCCGTCCTTGTCGGGCGCGCGCCAATTCGACGCTTCGGCCGGAACGGCGATGAGGCCGCCGACGAACAGCGCGGCCGCCGCCATACGCAGGGACGAGAAATGGAATTTCGGGCTCACGGGCGCTCCTTCTGCCTGTAATTGTCCCCCGCCCCTTTTAACGATTCCACGGCCATTATGCAAAAAGGCCCGGCGTTTCCGCCGGGCCTTTTTCACTTCATCCGTGAACCGATCTTACCAGGCGCCGAGGGCGACCTGCTGTTCGCGGCGGGCCTCCGCCCGCTCCTTCTTCAGCCCTTCGGCGATGAGGAAGGCGAGTTCGAGCGACTGGCTCGCATTGAGGCGCGGATCGCAATGCGTGTGATAACGGTCGGCGAGATCGGTTTCCGAAATCGCCTGCGCGCCGCCGATACATTCGGTGACATTCTGGCCCGTCATCTCGAAATGGACGCCGCCCGCATGTGTGCCTTCGGCACGATGCACGGCCATGAAGGCCTGCACTTCAGCGAGGATGCGATCCACCGGCCGCGTCTTGTAGCCGGACGATGCCTTGATCGTGTTGCCATGCATCGGGTCGCAGGACCAGACAACCTTCTTGCCTTCGCGCTCAATGACGCGAATGAGCTGCGGCAGATGCTTTTCGACATTCTCGGCGCCGAAGCGGCAGATCAGCGTGAGACGGCCCGGCTCGTTCTTCGGATTGAGGATGTCCGTCAGGCGGATCAGCTCTTCCGGGTCGAGCGAGGGACCGCACTTCATGCCGATCGGGTTCTTGATGCCGCGCATGTATTCGACATGCGCGTGATCGGGCTGGCGCGTACGGTCGCCGATCCAGAGCATATGGGCGGAGGTGTCGTACCACTCGCCCGTGGTCGAATCGATGCGCGTCATCGCCTGCTCGTAGCCAAGCAGCAGCGCCTCATGGCTGGTGTAGAACTCCGTCGTATGAAGCTGAGGCTGCGACGCACCGTCGATGCCGCAGGCGCGCATGAAATCGAGCGCCTCGGTGATGCGGTTCGCAAGCTCCTCATAGCGCGCACCTTCCGCGCTGTCGGCGACGAAGCCGAGATTCCAGCGATGCACGAAATCGAGGTCGGCATAACCGCCCTGCGCAAAAGCACGAATGAGGTTCAGCGTCGAGGCCGACTGCGAATAGGCGCGCAGCAGGCGCTCGGGGTCCGGCACGCGGGCCTTCTCGTCGAATTCGATACCGTTGATGTTGTCGCCGAGATAGGACGGCAGCGTGATTTCGCCGATCGTCTCGGTGGGCGAGGACCGCGGCTTCGCAAACTGGCCAGCAATGCGGCCGACCTTGACCACCGGCGAGGCGGCAGCAAAGGTCAGCACCACCGCCATCTGCAGCAGCACGCGGAAAGTGTCGCGGATATTGTCGGCGGAAAATTCGGCGAAGCTCTCGGCGCAATCGCCGCCCTGAAGCAGGAAAGCACGGCCCTCGCAGACCTCTGCGAGATCTGCCTTGAGCTTGCGGGCCTCACCTGCAAACACGAGCGGCGGATAGGAGCGCAGCCGCGCTTCAACGGCGGCCAGTGCCGCCTCATCCGGGTAGGCCGGGAGATGCTTCGCGGGCTTTGCGCGCCAGCTCTCCGGTTTCCAAGTCTCCGCCATCGTCTTCTCTCCGAAACGCAAGGAAAGGCCGCGGACCCCGCCCTGTCTGGCGGCAGCCCCGCAACCTTCATATGGAAGGCGGATATATAGTCCACAAGGGCTCTAAAGGGAAGCCTAAGCCCTTGATCCGGCTCAAATTCGCGGGAATCTGGGTTAATCCGGGGCCTAGGCGGCGGGGGGCCGCCACTTGTCGCGCAGGGTGACAAGCTCCTCCGCCGCCGTGGGATGGACGGCGATGGTTGCGTCGAACTGCGCCTTGGTGGCGCCCATCGTGACCGCGATGCCGACTGCCTGGATGAGCTCGCCGGAGCCCGGCCCCATCAGATGGACGCCGAGCACCCTGTCCGACTGCGCATCGACCACGAGCTTCATGAAGGTCCGTTCCTGGGAGCCGGACAGCGTGTTCTTCATGGCGCGGAAGCTGGTCTTGTAGAGGTCGATCTCCGGGTGGCGGGCGCGGGCGAGCGCCTCGGTGAGACCTACCGTGCCAAGCTCCGGCTGCGAAAAGACGGCGGTCGGGATGATCGAATGATCGACCTTCACCTTCCGGCCGCCATAGACGGTATCGGCAAAGGCGTGACCCTCGCGGATCGCCACCGGCGTCAGGTTTGCGCGGCCGGTCACGTCGCCAACGGCATAGATGGAGGGAACGGATGTCTGCGAATATTCATCCACGATCACCTCGCCGTTCTTGCCGAGCTTCACGCCGGCGGCTTCGAGGCCGAGCCCCTTCGTGTTCGGCACGCGGCCCGTCGCATACATCACGGCATCGGTCTTGATGACGTCGCCATTGGTCAATGTCAGGTGAAGTTCGCCGTCCTTCTTCCCGATGGCCTTGATGTCGGCGTCCATCCTGAGATCGACACCCTTCTTCGACATTTCTTCGGCGAGAAGCGTCCGCAGATCGTCATCGAAGCCGCGCATGAAGAGCGGCCCGCGATAGAGCTGCATGGTCCTGGCGCCGAGCCCGTTGAAGATGCCGGCAAACTCGACGGCGATGTAGCCGCCGCCAACGACCACCACACGCCCCGGCAGTTCTTCGAGGTGGAATGCCTCATTGGAGGTGATCGCATGTTCGATGCCGGGGATCTCCGGCAGGAAGGGCGTCGCGCCGACCGCGATCAGGATACGCTCGGCGGTGACTTCCCTGCCCGTCGCCTCAAGGCGCACCTTGTGCGCATCGACGACCGTCGCACGGCTCTCGATGATCTCGACGCCGGCATTCTGCAGGTTGCGAATATAGATGCCGTTGAGACGGTCTATTTCCTTGTCCTTGTTTCCGATGAGCGTCTTCCAGTCGAAGCGCGCGCCTTCGACCGTCCAGCCAAAACCTGCCGCATCCTCGAATTCATCCGCGAAATGGCTTGCATAGACGAAAAGTTTTTTCGGCACGCAGCCGCGAATGACGCAGGTTCCGCCGACGCGATATTCCTCGGCGACGGCAACACGCGCGCCGTAATTCGCCGCGATGCGCGCCGCGCGCACACCGCCCGAGCCAGCGCCGATGACAAAGAGATCGTAGTCGTATTTGGTCATGGCGACTCTTCCGCTTTATCTAAATCGTCATTGCCGGACTTGATCCGGCAATCCAGGAGCCGCACACACCGGATCTGCGGCTCTGGACCCCCGGATCAAGCCGGGGGTGACAACAATGAATGTGTTGTCACTTCTTTTCGATGATATCGGTGCCCGAGGGCGTTCCGACAATGGCGATTGTGGCGATGCCGACGAACAATCCATTGTCCACGACGCCGGGAATACGATTGAGTGCCGGGGCGAGCGCATCGGCATCCGGGATCTCGCCGAAGGCGCAGTCGTAGATGAAGTTGCCATTGTCGGTGAAGAAGGGTTCGCCATATTCGTCCGCGCGGCGCGACATCCTGCCGGTGCAGCCGAGCGCGCCTGCCACTTCCGCGATCTTGCGCGCGGTGACGGAAGCACCGAAGGGCACCACTTCGACCGGCAGCGGAAATGCGCCGAGCCGTTTCACGACTTTCGAGGCATCGGCAATCACGATCATGCGGCTCGAAGCGGTCGCCACGATCTTTTCGCGCAGCAGCGCGCCGCCGCCGCCCTTGATGAGCCGCAGCTCGAGATCGAGTTCATCGGCACCATCGACCGTCACGTCGAGATGCGGCGTGTCGTCGAGATTTGAGAGCGGAATTTGCAGGCTTTCGGCAAGTTTCGCCGTGCGCCCGGATGTCGGCACGCCGATGATTTCGAGCCCCTGCTTCACCCTTTCGCCCAGCGCGCGGACGAAATGTTCGGCCGTGGAACCTGTGCCGAGGCCAAGCTTCATGCCGGGCTTCACGAAATCGAGCGCGCGAATGGCTGCCGCCTTTTTCTGCTCGTCAGCATTCATCGCTCAAAGCCCTGCCATCGCCACATATTTCACTTCGAGAAATTCCTCGATGCCCCAGGGCCCGCCTTCGCGGCCGAGGCCGGATTCCTTCAGGCCGCCGAAAGGCGCGACTTCCGTCGAGATGAGGCCAGCATTGACGCCGACAAGGCCGTATTCGAGGGCTTCGGCCACGCGCCAGACGCGGCCGATGTCGCGGCTGTAGAAATAGGAGGCGAGTCCGAAGGGCGTATCGTTCGCAAGCGCGATCGCTTCCTCGTCCGTCTCGAAACGGAAGACGGGCGCGAGCGGCCCGAATGTTTCCTCGCGCGAGGCTTTCATTTCCGGCTTCATGCCGGTGATGACCGTCGGCTCGAAGAAGGAACCGCCCTTTGCGTGGCGCTTGCCGCCGGTCGTCACCTTCGCGCCGCCCGCCAGCGCATCGGCAATATGTTCCTCGACCTTTTCAACGGCGGCCATGTCGATCAGCGGGCCTTGCGCGACACCATCCTCGAAGCCGGAACCGACCTTCAAGGACGCGACCCTGGCGGTGAGCTTTTCCACGAAGGCATCATGCACCCTGGCCTGCACGAGGAAACGGTTGGTGCAGATGCAGGTCTGGCCGGTGTTGCGGTATTTCGAGGCAACCGCGCCTTCGACCGCGGCGTCGATGTCGGCATCGTCGAACACGATGAAGGGCGCATTGCCGCCCAGTTCCAGCGCAACCTTTTTCACGGTGGAGGCCGATTGCGCCATCAGCTCCTTGCCGATTTCGGTGGAGCCGGTGAAGGTGACCTTGCGGACGAGCGGGTTCGACGTCATCTCGCCGCCGATGGCGCCGGCCTTGCCCGTGACGACGCTGATGAGCCCCGCAGGGAGACCCGCGCGCGCGCCAAGCTCGGCAAGGGCGAAGGCAGAAAGCGGCGTCGCGGTCGCCGGCTTCACCACCATCGAGCAGCCGGCGGCAAGCGCGGGGCCGGCCTTGCGCGTGATCATCGCCGCCGGGAAATTCCAGGGCGTGATGGCGGCGCAAACGCCGATCGGCTGTTTCAGGACGACGATGCGGCGGTCATTCGTGGGGGCCGGCACGATGGAGCCATAGATGCGCTTTGCTTCTTCCGCATAGAACTCGACGAAAGAGGCGGCATAGGCGATTTCGCCTTTGGCTTCGGCGAGCGGCTTGCCCTGCTCGGCGGTCAGGATCGCGGCGAGATCGTCCTGATTTTCCATCATCAGATCGAACCAGCGGCGCAGCACGGCTGCGCGCTCCTTTGCCGGCCGCGCCGACCATGACTTCTGCGCCTTGTGCGCGGCCTCGATCGCCTCGCGCGTTTCCTTCACGCCGAGCGAGGGAACGGTTGCGATCACCTCGCCTGTCGCCGGATCGGTGACGCCGATCTGCGGCGCATCGCCGCCCACCCATTCGCCGCCGATGAAACACCGGGTTTTCAGCAGGGATTTGTCCTTGAGGCGGCTGGCAAGGGTCATGAAAATTCCTGAATTCCGGCGGCTCCGGCGGGCTTTCTTGCGTTTGCCCGCCTCCCCGCGTCATATAGACAAAGATGTGCACAGAGGCGGCCCGGGAATGGGCCCTGACCCTTGTTAGCATTTCGCGGCAGGTGCCGGAAAGGCCCCGAAAGGACATTGAACGGCCATGAAGGCGAGTGCATATTTTTCAGAGACTTACGAGGAAGCGCGCAGGCGTTTTCTCAACGCGGCCGATGCCGCGGGTGCGCGTCTCGAATCATACGAGAACCGCCATGCGCATGGCCCCGGCGGGATGCGCCTGTTCATGGACACGGCCTGGTTCGGACCGGCCAATGCGGAGACAGTGCTCCTCAATGTGAGCGGCACCCATGGCGCAGAAGGCTATGGCGGATCGGCGGCGCAGACGGCATGGATCACCGAGATGGGCCCGGCCGCGCTGCCGCATGGTGTGGCCATGCTGATGATCCATGCGGCCAATCCCTTCGGTTTTGCCTGGGGGCTGCGCGGCACCGAGAACAATGTCGATCTCAACCGCAACTTCCTCGACCACAGCAAGCCGCATCCCGAAAACGCGCTCTATGACGAGCTGCACAAGATCCTCTGCCCCAGATCGATGAGCGAGGATGCGATCCAGAAAATGCTCGCGGCCGGTGCGCGCTTCGTCGAGAAGCACGGCCAATGGGCGCTCGAGGATGCCATCAGCCGCGGGCAGTACACGCATCCCGACGGCTATCATTTCGGTGGTACGGCGCCCGAATGGTCGAATACGACGCTTGGCGGCATCGTCGCGCGCGAGCTTCGCCATGCGCATCGCGTCGGCTTTGTCGACTGGCATTCGGGGCCGGTGGGCGACGGCGAGCTCATCCATCTCTGCTATTCGGAACCCGGCAGCGCCGCCTTCAACCGCGCCGCAAGCTGGTGGGGCCGCGAGGCGCTCGATCCCAAGGTGGTGGACGCGATGTGGGGCTCGAAGCGGCCGACGCGGCGCGGCACCATGTTCTGGGGCATCGAGGAAATGCTGACCCCGCAGGCGCAGTTCAGCGGCGGCGTCATCGAATTCCGCTCGGCGCGGGCAAAGAACGATGCGGCAAAGGCGATGCGCGTGCCGATGCTGGAACGCTGGCTCCGCTTCATCGGCGGCTTCGACGCGCCCGAGGCACCGCGCTATTTCGAGGAAATCCGCGAAGACTATGCGCCGCGCCGCGAAAGCTGGCGGGAGAACGTGATCGCAAACGGGCTTGCCTGCTACGAAACCACGCTCAAGGGCCTTGCCGAGTGGTCGCGCGAGGGGCTGAAGGCGGCGGACTGAGGCCAGGCTTGCGCGCCGCCGGGCGCCATGCGAGAGAGGGCCGACCACAACGCAGCGCACGAACATGCCCCGCCCCACCCTGCTCTTCGATCTCGACGGAACGCTTGCCGACACGGCGGCCGATCTCTGCGAGACACTGAACGTCATTCTGGAACTCCACGGGCGCGAGCGCGTGCCGAATGAGCGTGTGCGCCATCTCGTCGGCGGCGGCGCGCGGGTATTGCTCGAGCGGGGCTTCAGGGAAACGGGGGCGCCCGCCAGCGAGGCGCTGCTCGACCGGAGCCTGCATGAATTTCTCGACTATTACGGCCGGCATATCGCCGACCACACGCGGCTCTGGCCGGGCGTGCGCGACCAGCTCGACATGCTGGCGGAGCGCGGCGCGCTGATGGCCGTCTGCACCAACAAGGTGGAAGACCTGTCGCGGAAACTCCTCGAAATGCTGTCGATCGACCATTATTTCCCGGTGGTGATCGGCGGCGACACATTGCCCGTGAAGAAGCCGGACCCCGAGCATCTTTTCGAGGCGATCCGCAGGCTGGGCGGCGAGAACGCCCATTCCGTGATGGTGGGCGACAGCGAGACCGATGTGCATGCCGCGAAGAACGCGAAGCTGCCCTCGATCTGCGTCACTTTCGGATATACCCGCATTCCCGTTGCCGAACTTGGCGCGGAGGCGACCATCGACCATTTCGACGAGTTTCCGGCGGCGCTGGCGAGGCTCCTTCCCGCCCATTTCGGCTGACAGGCGCTTGACTTGGCGTGGGCCTCAAGCCTATAGACGGGCTCCCTCGACCGAGGATGCGCAAGGCGCAGCGGACGGTTAGCTCAGTTGGTAGAGCACTGTGTTCACATCGCAGGGGTCACTGGTTCGAGTCCAGTACCGTCCACCATTTTCATCAATGAAATCAAATACTTGCCTTCCAAGACGAAAGCCGGCGCGGATATTTGGCGCGGTGCAGGCTTATCGTTAATTGGTCATGAAACCCTGCTCCTCTAGACTTCCGTGAGGGTGGCGGGACTGCCCGGACGGGCATCGGGTGCGGCGGGCCATGAAGGAAAAGGAACTCAGGATCGCGCTGGTCTGCTATGGCGGCGTGTCGCTTGCCGTCTACATGCATGGCGTGACCAAGGAAATACTGAAGCTCGTGCGGGCCTCGCGCGTCTATCACCACGATCTGGGCCGTTCGCACAAGGCGAATGCCCGCTATTCGGACATCGAACATGCCGAGCGGGAAACGGATACCGAAGAACTCTATTTCGAGCTGATCCGCGCGATCGGACAATCGGTCGAGCTTCGCGTCTTCGTCGACACAATTGCGGGCGCATCGGCGGGCGGCATCAACGGTGTGCTGCTTGCGCGCGCGCTGGCGCATGACCTGCCCGTCGATGCGCATCGCAAGATGTGGCTCGAACAGGCCGACATCGTTGCGCTGATGGATGAGGAGCACATCGCCGGACGCTGGGACAAGCTGTTCATGAAGCCGCTGTTCTGGGGCCTCACGGACAAGTGGCTCGCGCGCTATGCGCCCGATATCGAGATGCGGCAGAAGCTGCAACGCTTCACGCGGTCACGCTGGTTCCAGCCGCCCTTCTCCGGCTCGATCATGAGCGGGATGCTGCTCGACGCCTGCCGCGCCATGGGCGAACCCAACCCGAAAGGCGCCTCGCTTCTGCCCGCCGGGCACCGGCTCGACCTGATGGTCTCCGTCACCGACTTTCACGGCTACAGCCAGAACATACCGCTGCACGATCCGGCCTCGATCCGCGAGCGCGAACACAGGCATATTCTGAAATTCACCTATTTCCAGCATCCGAGCGGCGCGCTGGAGAGCGATTTCGATCTCGATCATGTGCCGGGGCTCGTATTCGCGGCGCGCGCGACATCGTCCTTCCCCGGCGCCTTTCCGCCTGCACGGATCGGCGAAATCGACGCGGTACTCAAGGAGCAGGAACTCGAATGGCCGACCAGAAGTGAATTTCTCGAGACGAATTTCGCGCCGCTGATCGCCGCGGGCTCCGACCCTGTGAAGGCATCCTTCATCGATGGCAGCGTGCTCAACAACAAGCCATTCGCGGAGGCCATCGCCGCCATTCGCGGCAGACCTGCCTACCGCGAAGTGGACCGCCGCATCGTCTATATCGACCCGGACCCGAAGGGCGCGCGCGTCGAGGGCGGCGGGGCGCCTCCCGGCTTCTTTCACACGATCCGCGGTGCACTCTCGGACATTCCGCGCAATCAGCCGGTGCGCGACGAACTGGAATCCCTGCATGATTTTTCCGAAAGGGTGCGCCGCTACCGCCAGATCGTCACGGCGACGCGGCCGCATGTTCGCGCGCGCATTCTCGAACTGTTCAATGCGGGTGCATCGAAGCTGCCCGATGCAGGCGAGCTTGTGGCATTGCGCAACAAGGCGAATGCCCAGGCGGCGCTGGAAGCAGGCTATGCCTATGACGCCTATGTGCAGCTCAAGGTGGCGTCGGTTCTCGACCGCATCACAAATATCATCGCCGATCTTTCGGGCTCGGTGAAACATCCAAGCGACAGGCTGGCGCTATCGCGCACGGTCGAGACATGGGCGAACCAGAGCGGGATTTTCCCCGTGAAATGGGCGCTCCATGCGGCCGGCGGAACGGAGCCAAGCAAGGAAGATGCCTGGGTACGCTTCCTGCGCGAATTCGACATCAGTTTCCGCATCCGCCGCCTTCGCTTCGTGATCCGGCGGCTGAACGAGCTTTATCAGAATATCGAACTGGACGGCGACAGCGGCGCGGCGGAGGCACTCGACGACTTCAAGGCGAGCCTCTATCGCTGCCTCGAGCGCATCCAGTCGGAAACGTCCGCCCGGCTGCGCACGCCGGATACGAGGCGGCTGTGCCGGCTCATCTACGATGATGGCGTGGCGGAGCCGCATGAGATCGATTCATTCACCGCGCATATCGCGCCGCAGATCGACCTTGTCGGGCTCGACAAGGAAGTCGATGCACGTTTCCTCGAAATGGCGGAGATGGGGCTGCCGGAAGAAATCCGCAACGAATTGCTGCAGGCCTATGTCGGCTTCCCCTTCTTCGACGTGCTGACGCTGCCGCTCAACAAATGGCAGGATCTCGACGACGTGGACACGGTGCTGGTGGACCGGATCAGCCCGGAGGATGCGCGCGCGATCCGCGAAGGCGGCGCGCCGGCAACGCTGATGGGCCGCGATCTCGGCTATTTCGCAGCCTTTTTCAGCCGCCGGGCGCGGGAGAACGATTATCTCTGGGGCCGCCTCCATGCCGCGGACCGGCTGGTGGACATCGTGGCGAGCAGCGCGCCAGCCGCCATCCGCAAGGCGGGCCTCGATCTCGATCAGCTCAAGGCGCGCCTTTTCAGGGCGATCCTGAAAACGGAACGCGAGCATCTTGCCCATGTGCCGGAGCTCTTTGCCGATCTCGAGCGGGAGATAAGGATTCGCTTCGGCGAGGAGAACGCCCTCGCCGCAAAGACGCACGGCGAGGCGCTCTCAAAGGGAAGCTAGAACCCTCAGCCCTTGCCTATCGAAATCTGGCGGCTGGCAGGTTTTGCGCCAGCGCGCTTCGGCATGGTGACGGTCAGAACGCCCTTGTCGAATTTCGCGGCGATCTTTTCGTCATCGACATCGGACGGCAGGGTGAAGACGCGCTGGAAGCTGCCATAGTGCCGCTCCACGATGCGGGCCTTGTCCTTCTCGTCCGTCTTTTCATAACGCTTTTCGCCCTTGAGCGTCATCACACCTTCATGGACGGACAGGTCGATGTCCTTCTCGTCGAGACCGGGCAGTTCCGCGGTCAGCGAATATTCCTTGTCGGATTCATGAAGATCGACGCTTGGTGCGATCTGACCAGCGCCGAAGCGGCCGAAGCCCGGCATGTCGAGAAAGCCGCGCCCGAAAGCACGGTCGATCAGGCCGTTCATTTCCTCGCGGAACGAGGAAAAGGGATCGTGGGAAAAAATCGACGGCAGCCTGCCGCCTTCGTTCTTGCTGACTTCGTTGGCCATATTTTCCTCTCCTTTCAGACCAAGACAGCGCCTTTAAGAACAGGACCGGGTTTTGAACCCGCATCGAATCTAGGTGCTTATCCGGCGTCCGCAAGAGGGCCACAAGGTCGCAGATCCGCATCCGCTCCCGAGGGGAGCGGCGCGCCATGCGCCTCGATCCAGGCGGCGATGTCGCGCCAGACGGTTTCACGCTGCTTGTCGCGCAGCAGCATGTGATAGCCCGCGGGATAGCAGGCGGGCGTGACATCAACCCCGCCGGTGCGCATGGCACGCAGGGCGGCGGCCGTCGCATGGGGCGGCACGATCTGATCCTTCGCGCCATAGAGCAGCAGGACGGGAACGCGGATGCCGCCTGCGGCGTCATAGGCTTCGTCCATCAAGGTGACGAGGCCGTAGAGCGTGCCGATCCGCGTTTCCTTGATGACCTGCGGATCCCGCCCCAGCGCGCGGAGCATGTCGATATTGTCCGATGGCCAGATTTCGAGGCCGCTGCCGGTCAGCGTCGCGGAAGGTGCGAGGCGGGCGGCGGTCCAGAGGGTTGCAGCATAGAGACCATTGAGGTTCTGCCAGCCCCAGACGGCAGGCGCGGAGAGGATGAGCCCATCGACGGAAGGCGGCTCGGGCAGCGCCATCATGCGCATGGCGACGGCGCCGCCCATGCTGGTGCCGATGACATAAAGCGGGATGCCGGGATGACGCTTGCGCAGAAGCGCGACGGCGGTTGCCGCATCTTCCGCCATGCGCGTGCTGCCAGCCCAGAGCCCCCGCCCCGGCGCGCCGCCAAAGCCGCGCTGGTCCATCGCATAGACGGCGATGCCGCGATCCGCGAGATAGGCGCCGGGGCCGAAGGTGCCGAATGTGTTGGAATAGTCATTGAAGCCGTGGAGACCGAGCACCACGGCCCTGGGATTTTCCGCTTCGAATACGAGGAGCGGCAGATGCGCGCCATCGGCCATGATGGCGCGAAGCGGCGAGGCGGTTGCGAGGCGCGGCTCGAAAACCGGATCGCCCAGACCCATGAGGCGCGGCGCACAGGCGGAGAGCGCGAGAACGGCGATTACGGCAAGGCGGCTCTTCATCACTCAGCTCCCAGCAGACGCCGGACATCGCGCTTCAGCACGGGCAGCAATTCTTCCTCGAACCACGGATTTTTCCCGAGCCAGGCATTGTTGCGCCATGAGGGATGCGGCAAGGGAATGCAGCGGGGATAAAACGCTTCCCACGCAGCCACCGTCTCCGTGAGGCTTTTCCGGCGCGAGGGGCCGAGATGCCAGGCTTGCGCATATTGACCGATGGCGAGCACGAGTTCGATCTGCGGCATCGTTTCAAAGAGCGGGGCACGCCAGCGCGGCGCACATTCGCGGCGGGGCGGCAGATCGCCGCCCTTCGCGTCGAGGCCCGGAAAGCAGAAACCCATCGGCACGATGGCGATGCGCGAGACATCGTAGAATTCGTCCGGCGTGACACCCATCCAGGCGCGCAGGCGGTCGCCGCTCGGATCGGTGAAGGGTGTGCCGGATGCATGGACGCGGGTGCCCGGCGCCTGCCCGGCAATGCAGATGCGGGCCGTCTGCGAGACGCGGAATACGGGGCGCGGCTCATGCGGCAGTGCCCTGCCCTGCGGGCTTTCGATGCAGAGGCGGCAGGCGCGGATTTCGGCAGTGAGGCGGTCGAGCTTCGTCATCGGCTCATTGTGCCGCCTGCACGCCCGCGCGCAAGTCAGGCGCTCAGCTCACCGCGCGGAGGAGATTGCGCGCGATAATGACCTGCTGCACCTGGCTCGTGCCTTCATAGATGCGGAAGATACGCACATCGCGGTAGAACCGCTCGATGCCGTAATCCGCGACATAGCCCGCGCCGCCATGCACCTGCACCGCGCGGTCGGCGATGCGGCCGACTGCTTCGGAGCAGAAGAGCTTGCAGCAGGAGCTTTCGGTGGCGACATTCTCGCCCGCATCGCGGCGGCGGGCGGCGTCGAGCACCATGCAGCGGCCGGCATAGGCTTCCATCTTCGAATCCGCGAGCATTGCCTGCACGAGTTGCAGATCGCCGATGGGCGCGCCGAACTGCTTGCGCTCGGCGGCATATTTGACCGAGTCCTCGACGAGACGGTCCGCAACGCCGATGCAGACAGCGGAGATGTGAAGGCGGCCGCGCTCCAGCACCTGCATCGCTGTGACGAAGCCCTTGCCTTCCTCGTTTCCGAGCAGGCAGGAGGCGGGGATGCGCGCATCCTCGAACACGACGTCGCAGATATGCGCA
>JAHBYK010000016.1 GCA_019635965.1 Parvibaculum sp.
AAGTCCGCGAGTAAACAGGAAAGCAAGAAGAGCGAGATGAGCAAATCAGGCGTCGACCAGGAACTGATCCGGCAGCTCGCCGCCCTCCTCACGGAGACGGATCTGAGCGAAATCGAAATCGAGACGGAGAGCCTGCGGCTGCGCGTCGCGCGCCAGATGGGCCCGACGGTCGCGCATGTCGCGGCGCCGGCGCCGGTGGCGCATGTTGCCGCCGCCCCGGCGATGGCGGCGCCCGCAGAAACCGGCGGCACTCATCCCGGTGCCGTTCCCTCCCCGATGGTCGGCACGGCCTATCTTGCGCCCGAACCCGGCGCACCTGTATTCGTGCAGCCCGGCTCCAACGTCACCGAAGGTCAGACGATCCTCATCATCGAGGCGATGAAGACCATGAACCACATTCCGGCACCGCGCTCCGGCAAGCTCACGCGCGTTCTCGTCGATGACGGTCAGCCGGTCGAATTCGGCGAACCGCTTTTCGTGATCGAGTAAGGGTAGGCGCCAGCGCATGTTCGAGAAGGTTCTCATTGCAAATCGCGGCGAGATTGCGCTGCGCGTCCACCGCGCCTGCCGGGAAATGGGCATCAAGACGGTGGCCATTCATTCGACGGCGGATGCCGATGCGATGCATGTCCGGCTTGCAAACGAAAGCGTCTGCATTGGCGCCGCGCCCGCAAGCGAGAGCTACCTCAACATTCCGGCGATCATTTCCGCCTGTGAAATCACGGGCGCCGATGCCGTTCATCCCGGTTACGGCTTTCTGTCGGAGAATGCCAAGTTCGCCGACATCCTGAAGGCGCATGGCATCACCTTCATCGGCCCGAGCGGCGATCACATCCGCATCATGGGCGACAAGATCCAAGCGAAGATCACGGCACGCGAACTGGGCATCCCCTGCGTGCCGGGCTCGGACGGCGCCATCACCAGCGACGAACAGGCCTACAAGGTCGCCGAGGAGACGGGCTATCCCGTGCTCGTCAAGGCGGCGGCAGGCGGCGGCGGGCGCGGCATGAAGGTCGCGCGTTCGCGTGAGGAGCTGTCGACGGCACTTTCCACCGCGCGCGCGGAAGCGAAAGCCGCCTTTGGCGATGACTCGCTCTACATGGAAAAATATCTTGGGCAGCCGCGCCATATCGAGGTGCAGGTGATCGCCGATGCACATGGCAATGTGGCGCATCTGGGCGAACGCGACTGCTCGCTTCAGCGCCGCCACCAGAAAGTGCTGGAGGAGTGCCCCTCGCCCGCGCTCAATGCGCAGCAGCGCGAAGAAATCGGCGGCATCGTCGCCCGCGCCATCAAGAAGCTCGGCTATCTCGGCGTCGGAACTGTCGAATTCCTCTACGAGAACGGGCAGTTCTTCTTCATCGAGATGAATACGCGGCTCCAGGTCGAGCATCCCATCACCGAGGCTGTGACGGGCATCGACCTCGTCCGCGAGCAGATCCGCATCGCCGCCGGTCTCGAAATGAGCTTCCGGCAGGAAGACGTGCAGTTCAACGGCCACGCCGTCGAATGCCGCGTCAATGCCGAAGATCCGCGCACCTTCGCCCCCTCGCCCGGCACCATCAAGGATTTCCACACACCGGGCGGACTTGGGGTGCGCGTCGACAGCGCGGTCTATTCGGGCTATCGCATTCCGCCCTATTACGACAGCCTGATTGGCAAGCTCGTGGTGCACGGGCGCAACCGCAATGAATGTCTGATGCGGTTGCGGCGGACGCTGCACGAATTCGTCATCGACGGTATCAAGACCACCATTCCGCTTTTCCAGGACCTGGTGAACGAGCCGGACTTCATGAATGGCGACTATCACATTCACTGGCTCGAGGACTTCCTGAAGCAGAAGTCCTGACCGGCGCCGCGGATATGGCGAGGGAGCGGGCGTGAGCGAGATCGATGCCGAAATGCTGCTCCGGGCCTATGCCTATGGCGTGTTTCCGATGGCGGAGTCAAGGGACGATCCCGAGCTCTACTGGATCGACCCCGAACGGCGCGGCATCCTTCCGCTCGACAAATTTCATGTTCCGAAGCGGCTTGCCCGTACGATCCGGCGGCAGCCCTTCGATATCCGCATAGACACCGCGTTTCGCGATGTGATGCTCGGCTGCGCCGAAGCGGCACCCGGCCGCGACGGCACATGGATCAACGAGCGCATTCTCGCGCTCTATTGCGAATTGAACGAGCGCGGCAGAGCCCATTCGGTCGAATGCTGGCGGGAGGGAAAGCTCGTCGGCGGGCTTTACGGTGTATCGCTCGGCGCGGCATTTTTCGGCGAGAGCATGTTTTCGCGCGAGACGGATGCGAGCAAGGTCGCGCTTGTCTATCTCGTTGCGCGGCTCATTCGCGGCGGCTACCTGCTGCTCGACACGCAATTCGTGACAACGCATCTCGCACAGTTCGGCGCGGTGGAAATTTCACGCGAAGAATATCGCAGCCGCCTCTCCCGTGCGACGGCGCAGCGGGCCAGCTTTCACGCAATGCCGCCCGATGCGCCACCTGACTACATTTTGCAGTCAGTCACCCAGATGTCATAGACCGGATGCTCCAGCGCATTGAGGCCGGGGCTCTCCGCAAACATCCATCCCTTGAAGATCAGCGGCGCGTCATCGCCCTGCGCCGCGTCACCATCCTCGCGGTCGAGCTGGCGGATCTCGACATAGGCTGCAGTCCGGGGCGGTTCTTCAGGTGGTTTCTTGTCGCAATCGCGGACCAGCACCTCGAGAGAGCCGAAGCGTACCGGCTTGTCCACCCTTGCCTCGAAACTTTCGACGCGGGCCGTGATCTTGTCGAGACCGCTGAACACGGCGACCGGGAATTTTTCCGCGAGTGCCGGCGCCGGCAAGGCAAGCAGAAGCGTGAGCATGACGCCGGGGAAAGAGAGATGACGGTGACGCATCGATACTCCTGAAAGTCCCCGGCCCTGAGTTACTGTTTGCTGCCGCTGTCCGTCGCCGAGAATACAGCCTGGCCAATCAGGCTCATCAGATCGACCGAGCCCTGCGTGAACATGATTTCGCCGCCGCTTTTCAGCATGTCTTCGCTGCCGCCGGGCGTGACGGAAATGTAGCTGCCGCCGAGCAGGCCTTCGCTCGTGATCTTGGCGCTGCTGTCATCGGGCAATTTCACGTCGCTTGCGATGTCGAGCGTCACAATCGCCTGATAGGTTTCCGGGTCGAGCTTCTGACGCACAACTGTGCCGATCTTGATGCCCGAGAGACGCACGTCGGCGCCATTGGCGAGCCCGTCGACGGCGCTGAAAGCTGCATTGACCTGATAGCCCGACGAACTCCTCATGCCCGATGAGGTGTAGCCGTAGAAAAGGAATACCGCGGCCACGGCGACCACCAGCGTACCGATCAGCGTTTCGACGAGATTGCTTTGCATGGGGCTCCCCGCAAATCGCTCCTTGCCGGAGCAGACGTGAAATTACTCGGGCCGCCAGGCCTGATAGTCGCCGGTGGCCTGCGGGCGATGGCCACCCTTGTGCAGGCTGCCCGCAGGGCGCCAGGCGTGAGGCGTTCCGGTGAGGTTTGGCCTGTGCGGCTGCTGCCAGTCGCGCGGCGTGTAATTTTCCTCGGTCGGCGGCGTGTCCACGGTGTGGTGGAGCCAGCCATGCCAGTCAGCCGGGACGCGGGAGGCTTCGGCCAGACCGTTATAGATTACCCAGCGGCGCACATAGCCGCCGATCGCCTCGCCGTTCCTTGCCTCATAATACTTGTTGCCCTGCTCGTCCTTGCCGACGAGGCGGCCATTGCGCCAGGTGTAAAGGCGCGTGCCCAGCGTCTGGCTGTCCCACCAGATGAAGATTTCAGAAAACAGACCCATGAAAGGCAAATCCCGTTTGAAGCAGCGGCGAGGTGCGGCAGGCTTCCATTCTAGACGCGATTCCGGCCAAAGGGGGCCGGAAAACGGGCAGAATATGACATTCGGGGAAGGCCGGGTCCAGCCTCGGCAGGGAGACAGAGAGGGTTATTCCAGGGTCCAGGTGCTCTGGCCGACGGCCTTCGTGCGCTTCAGCCCGTCACGCTCCTTGAGCAGCATGGGCTGCCGGTAAATCTCGCCGACCCTCTCGAACGGCCGGTCGTCATGCAGCACCCATTCGATCCGGTGCAGGAGGCTCGCCGGCGTCACGGGCTTCACGAGGAGATGCGTCGCGCCGATCTCGAAGGCTTCCTTGATCAGCGAGTGCGACGCATGACCCGTCAGCACGATAATCGGCGTGAAACAGACGGGCTCATTGCCGACCGAGCGGACGCTGCTGATGAAATCGCGCCCATTCATCGGCTGCATCTCCCAATCGGAGATGACAAGGTCGACGTCATAGAGCTGAAGTTCCATAAGCCCGTCAGTACCATCGCGGGCCTGACGGACAGTGGTGATGCCGAAAGTGTTGAGCATCGTGCGCAAAAGAAGGCGCATGCCGCCATTATCCTCAACCATGAGAATCTTGAGCGACTTCAAGTCCTTGCCATAGGCCGTACTCAGTTCACCCACCTTGCGGTCTCCACCTCTTCCGGGCTTCGCGCGAAATTCATATCAGAGAAGGCGTTTCCGCATTGTTAACCCGCCGATTCGTCCGCAGCGGGCCACCCGATGTCGTGGCTGCGATGCCTGCAACATCTATATCTTGTGAGTTTGGCTTGACGCCGCCCCGCCATCGTCCCTAGGATTTCAACTCCCTCAGGGGAGAGGCACGAGCAACAGGCGGGTATCACTCACGGTCACAAGGCTCCGGTAGCGAAGGCTCTTTTGGAATCAATCACTTAGGTGGGAGTTCCAGATGCGCCCCGCGCAACGGGATTTTGCGCCCTGAAAGATCGCCGGGATGGGCTCCCATTCTCCTCCGGGGCAGACGATCAATGCCGAAATTCCGGGGGCCAGAATGCGTATCCAGCGTTGTTTCACCGTCGAGGGCCAGTCGCCTTACGAGGGTATCGAATTCAGGACCACGGCGAGCGAAATCCGCAATCCGGACGGCTCGGTCGTCTTCCATTTGCAGGATATTCAGGTCCCCGCCGGCTGGAGCCAGGTTGCCTGCGACGTGCTGGCGCAGAAATACTTCCGCAAGGCGGGCGTTGCCGCCGTCCTGAAGACCGTGGCCGAGGCAGGCGTGCCGGAGTTCATCTGGCGGCGGGTGCCCGACAGCGATGCCCTCGAGGCGCTGCGCCCGGAAGACCGTTTCGGCCCGGAGCGCGATGCACGGCAGGTTTTCGACCGGCTGGCCGGCACCTGGACCTATTGGGGCTGGAAAGGCGGCTATTTCGACACGGAAGCCGACGCCCGCGCCTTCTATGACGAGCACCGCTTCATGCTGGCGGCACAGATCGCGGCACCCAATTCCCCGCAATGGTTCAATACAGGCCTCCACTGGGCCTATGGCATCGACGGCCCGGCGCAGGGCCACTGGCGGACGGACCCCGCAACGGGCATTACGGCCCCCACAGACACCGCCTACGAATATCCGCAGCCTCATGCCTGCTTCATCCAGAGCGTGAACGACGATCTCGTGAACGAGAACGGCATCATGGATCTCTGGGTGCGCGAGGCGCGGCTTTTCAAATACGGCTCGGGCACCGGCTCGAATTTCTCGACGCTGCGCGGCGAGAACGAGGCTCTATCCGGCGGCGGCAAATCGTCGGGTCTGATGAGCTTCCTCAAGATCGGCGATCGCGCGGCCGGCGCGATCAAATCCGGCGGCACGACCCGGCGCGCGGCAAAGATGGTGATTGTCGATATCGACCATCCCGACATCGAGGATTTCATCGACTGGAAGGTGAAGGAGGAGCAGAAAGTCGCCGCTCTCGTCACCGGCTCCAAGGTGAACCGCAAGCATCTTACCGCCATCATGCGCGCCTGCGTGAATTGCGAGGCGGATGGCGATGCCTGCTTCGATCCAAAGAAGAACCCGGCGCTGAAGCGCGAGATCTCGGCGGCCCGCAAGGCGCATGTACCGGAGAACTATGTCCAGCGCGTGATCCAGTTCGCACGGCAGGGCTATACCGACATCGAATTCGACATTTACGACACCGACTGGGACTCGGAAGCCTATCTCACCGTTTCGGGGCAGAACTCGAACAACACGGTGCGCGTGACCGATGCGTTTCTGCGCGCCGTCGAACAGGACGACGACTGGCCGCTGACGAGCCGCCTCAATGGTTCGGTGACGAAGCGATTGCCTGCGCGTGAGCTCTGGGAGAAGATCGGCGTTGCCGCCTGGGCAAGCGCCGATCCCGGCATCCAGTATCACACCACCATCAACGACTGGCACACCTGCCCTGCCTCCGGCCCGATCCGCGCCAGCAATCCGTGTTCGGAATACATGTTCCTCGACGACACGGCCTGCAACCTCGCCTCGATCAATCTGATCCAGTTCCGGGAAGCCGATGGCCGGTTCGATGTGGAGGCTTTCGAACATGCCGTGAAACTCCTCACCATCGTGCTCGAAATTTCGGTTCTCATGGCGCAATTCCCGAGCCGCGAGATCGCGGAGCGCAGCTTCCGTTACCGCACGCTCGGCCTTGGCTTCGCCAATATCGGCGGGCTCCTGATGTCCTGCGGCATCGGCTATGACTCGCGCGAGGCGCGGGCGCTGACGGCCGCAATCAGCGCCATCATGACCGGCGTTTCCTATGCGACCTCGGCCCAGATGGCGAAGGAACTTGGCCCCTTCCCCGGCTTCGCGGAAAACAGGGAGCACATGCTCCGCGTGATGCGCAACCATGCCCGCGCAGCGCATGGCCTAAATGGCGGCTATGAAGGTCTTTCGGTCTATCCCGTGCCCCTCGATGCCGCTTCCTGCCCGCAATCCGATCTCGTCGACCATGCCCGCGCCTCCTGGGATCTCGCAGTTTCGATGGGCGAACGCTACGGCTATCGCAATGCGCAGGCGACCGTGATCGCGCCAACGGGCACGATCGGTCTTGTGATGGATTGCGACACGACCGGCATCGAACCCGATTTCGCGCTGGTGAAGTTCAAGAAACTCGCGGGCGGCGGTTATTTCAAAATCATCAATCGCGCCGTGCCACAGGCGCTGCGTACGCTTGGCTATGGCGATGCCGAGATCGAAGCGATCGTGAATTACGCCGTTGGTCACGGCACGCTGGCGGGCGCTCCAGGCGTCAATCACGAGCGCCTTGCCGCGCTCGGCTTCACACCGGAAAAGATCGACATTGTCGAGAAGGCGCTTGCGACGGCCTATGACATCCGCTTCGTCTTCAACAAGTGGCAGCTTGGAGAAGATTTCTGCGTTGATGTGCTAGGGCTCGACGCCGAGGCAATGGACGATCTCGATTTCGACATGCTCTCGGCGCTGGGCTTTTCGAAGGCGGAAATCGAGGCGGCCAACCTCCATGTCTGCGGCGCGATGACGCTTGAGGGAGCACCGGGACTGAAGGACGAGCATCTGCCCGTCTTCGACTGCGCGAACCCCTGCGGCCGCACCGGCACGCGCTATCTCCCGGTCGAGAGCCATATCCGCATGATGGCGGCGGCGCAGCCCTTCATTTCCGGCGCCATTTCCAAGACCATCAACATGCCGAACACGGCGAGCGTGGAGGACTGCAAGGAAAGCTACATGCTCTCCTGGAAGCTCGGCCTGAAAGCCAATGCACTCTACCGCGATGGCTCCAAACTCTCGCAGCCGCTCAATGCGCAACTGCTCGACGACGACCTGCAGGACGAGGAAGATGAAAGCGCGGTCGAGACGCTGATCGCGCAACCGCAGGCTGAGCGCGCCCGCATCGTTGCGGAACGCAGCGTGATGGAACTCGCAGAGCGCGTTGTGGCGTCGGAAAGGACGCGCCAGCGCCTGCCGGACCGCCGGAAGGGCTATACGCAGAAGGCGCTGGTCGGCGGACATAAGGTCTATCTGCGGACTGGCGAATATGACGACGGCAAGATCGGCGAAATCTTCATCGACATGCACAAGGAAGGTGCCGCCTTCCGCTCGCTGATGAACAATTTTGCCATCGCGGTCTCGCTTGGCCTGCAATATGGCGTGCCGCTTGAAGAATATGTCGAGGCCTTCACCTTCACGCGCTTCGAGCCTGCGGGCCTCGTGCAGGGCAATGACCGGATCAAGAACGCGACCTCGATCCTCGACTATGTGTTCCGCGAGCTTGCCGTCTCCTATCTCGGCCGCTCCGATCTCGGTCATGTCGATCCGAAGGAACTCGCCTTTGACGCAATGGGCGACGGCGCCGACGAGGGCAAGGCGCCTGCCATGCCGGCTGCATCGGTCGTGAGTCCCGGCTATACGCGCATGCCGCAGATGGCGAACCTCTATCTGGTGAGGGGCGGCGCCGCGGCCACCGCTCGCGCAGGCGCCGCTGAGGCCGCAGCCGCGCCTGCGATGCGCGAACAGACGGTGAAAGCCGAAGTCATGGCGGCCGGCGCGCTGATGCGCTCGGGCTCGGGCGAGGCTTACGCAGCGGTCGCTTCCGGCTCCGTCAGCGTCGCATCAGCGGCTGGCGGTATGTCCCGCGTGGCCGAAGCGCGCATGAAGGGCTATGAGGGCGAGGCCTGTAGCGAATGCGGGAACTTCACGATGGTCAGGAACGGCACATGCCTCAAGTGCGATACCTGCGGGGGCACGAGCGGGTGTAGCTGAGGCGCTCGCCCGCCAGCACTCACCCTATTGCGCGCTCGCCGACATGCTTCTTCAGCGCGTTGAGGATGTCGGCCGGCCGGAATGGTTTTGCGATGTGGTCGTCCATGCCGGCCTCGAAGCAGGCTTCGCGGTGATGCTGCATGGCATTTGCCGTTAGCCCGAGGATCGGCGCCGTGAAGCCCATTTCACGCAGCTTCTTCGTCGCCGTCAGCCCATCCATCACGGGCATCATGACGTCCATGAAGATGACATCGAACACTGCGTCCTGCACTGCATCGAGAGCCTGCTGTCCATCGAAGGCATAGACGGGCTCGATGCCCGCAATCGCAAGCACCGAGCCTATGACCTTGCGGTTCACCGCATTGTCCTCGACGACCAGGACGGCGAGTGGTGCCGTGGCGCCCGCTGTTCCGGAGCGGACCGGCGGCGTCTCGGCCTGTACCGGCGCGGCGGGTGCCACCACTTCGGCGGGCGCGGTTCCCGCGGCGAGCGGTAGCGTCACGGTGAAACATGAGCCCCTGCCAAGCTCGCTCTGCACCTCGATCCGGCCGTTCATGGCATTGACGAGGCGCGAGACGATTGCAAGGCCGAGCCCGGTTCCTTCCACGCGCGTACCCGCTTCTTCCTGAATACGCTCGAACTCGCGGAATATGCTTTCCGTCTTGTCGGCAGGAATACCACGGCCCGTGTCCGTAATCTTCATGACAAGGTCAAGGCCCGTGGCGGACTGCCGCGTTTCCGCGGCGAAGGACACTTCGCCGGTATCGGTGAATTTCACCGCATTGCCGAGAATGTTGAAAAGGATCTGCGAAATACGGTCCGGGTCGCCCTTGAGCCAGATGCGTGTCGAAAGCGGCAGTACCGCGTTGAAGCGAAGACCTTTCGCTTGCGCGCGGCCGGCCATCATGTCGCAGACGGTGTGCAACAGGTGCTCGGCATTGAAATCGCGACTGGCGATCTCGACACGGCCCGCCTCTAGCTTGGCCATATCGAGTACGTCGTTGATGATCGAGAGCAGCATTTCGGCGGAGCTGCGTGCCGTCTTGATGAGTTCGAGCTGATCGCCGGTGACGCCACTTTCTCCGCGCATGTCGAGCATGCCCATCACGCCAGTCATCGGTGTGCGGATTTCATGGCTCATCGCCGCCAGGAACGCACTCTTGGCGGCGCTCGCATTCTTCGCTTCGTCGCGCGCCGCAACCAGCTCCTGTTCGGCCTTTTTCCGCGCGGTTATGTCCTGGATTTGCGAGATGAAATAGAGCGGTGTGTGGTTTTCCGCCCGGAGGATCGAGACTGCGAGGTTGACCCAGATGACATTTCCATCCTTTCGGAAATAGCGCTTCTCCATCTGGTAGGTTGTGCGCATTCCCGCAACGCATTCGTGCAAATAGTCGAGATCGCTCTCCAGATCCTCAGGATGCGTGATGTCCTGGAATGAGCGCGCACGAAGCTCCGCCTCCGTGTAACCGAGCATCCGGCACAGCGCCTCGTTCACCTGCATGAAGCTTCCATCGAGCCCGACCAGTGCGATGCCATGCGCCGCGCCCATCAGGGCCATGCGGAAGCGCTGATCGTTTTCGATGTTGAGCATTTCGGCGGTGCAATCCTGGATGAGACCCCAGGCGCGCTTGTCCGAACGGCCGAGACAGAAGACGCGAACCGCAACCGGATCATCCCGCAGCAGGAAACTCGCGGCAGCACTGTCGCCGGCCTTGCATTGACGAAGCCACGCATCGAGCCGCGCCATTTCGGGATAGCGCTCCGCATTCTTCGAGATCATCTTGCGAGGCACATTGCGGGCATCGAGCGTGTCATTTTGCAGCTCGATCGCGCCTGTCGCTGCATCCCATGTCCAGCGGCCAATTGAAAAAGCCTCGGCAACTGCCGCCATCAGATGTGGCGGCACGGGCGCACGAACATTCTCGGCCGTCGCTGATTCCTGATCGGCAAGTTTCATCGGCGCGTTCCATCCTCCGCTTCCGCCCGCCAGAAAAGGCCGGAAATGCCCGAATTATTACCTCCGGGGGATTAACCATCCCTTTCCATGAGGCTTTCGCCGGTCATCAAGAATTGCGTAGTCATGTTCCGTACTTACTAATGCAGATTGTCTTTATTGGTTGACCGTTCCATTCTGAAACATCATAAAATTACCTGTTTCAATAAAGGGGGGGAGAAACCAGTGAAACATCTCGTAAAAATCGCAACGATGACTGCCGTTCTGTCGGCGCTTGCCGCACCGGCCTTCGCCGAGGAAGTCACCGTCGGTGATACCTATTTCAAGCTCTCGGCCGGTGCGCTGATCTTCGACGATCTGAAGGGCACCTCGGGCGGCATTCCGGTCAAGATCGAGCTTGATACGGGTTGGACCGTTTCCGGCGCGGTCGGGTACAACGTCAATCCCAATATCGCCCTGGAACTTGAGCTCACCTATCTGACGGCCGACTTCGACTCCGGCACGGCTGGCGGTATCACCGTCCCTATCAACGGTGATCTCAGCTCGCTCCTGACGATGGTCAATGCAAACTTCCATCCCAATCCGGGCGGCGGCATCGACCCCTATGTGGGTGCCGGCATCGGCATGGCCTTCTCAGAGATCAAGGTCGACTCGATTGGCGGCGTCCCCATCAATTCCAAGGACAGCAGCGACGACCTCGCCCTTCAGGGCACGGCAGGCGTCAACATGGCGCTTGGGGGCGGCAAGCTTGGTGCCCAGTACCGCTATATCTGGACGGATACGGGCGGCAGCGGCTCGGATGACATCACCGGTCATGCCCTTACGCTGCATTACATCTTTTCGTTCTGACGCGCCCGCCCGGCATTCCAGGAGGGGGTGGCCTTGCCACCCCCTTTTTCGTTGCGGCTCCGGCCGCCTGACGCGAACGCGGATAAATGTCGCATTCCGGTCAAAATCGCGCTCTAGATATGCTTTGCGGGTGGCACCATCCAGGGATTGACCGCCAAACGAAAGGCAATGAGATGAAAAGAACCGGCATCTTTCTCGCGGCAATTGCAATGAGCGCCTTTGCCGCCGTTCCGGCCTTCGCCGCCAATGTGCTTGAAACGCTGAAGGCCGATCCGCAATTCTCGACACTTGTGAAGATGATCGAGGCGAACGACCTGAAGTTCCGCTATTCGGAGAACAACATCACGGTCTTTGCGCCGACCGACGAAGCGCTGGCGCGCCAGCCCGGCGGCGTTGACGACATGCTCTCAGGCGCCAATCCCAGTGTGAAGGAAAATGCCCGCGCGCTGCTGCTCTATCAGATCGTCAGCGGCCGCCATACGCCGGAGAGCCTTTCCGGCAAGGTGACGGAAGCGACGACGTTGCAGCGCGGCAAAGTCAGGATCGACGGTACGAAGAGCCCGATCCGCTATGGCAGCGCCGACTTCGGCGCCAATGTCGCAGGCGCCGCCATCAGCGCCTCGAACGGCAACATCATTCCGGTCGACGCGTTGCCGATCCCGGTGTTCGACGAAACGACGCCGCCTCCCGGCCAGTAAGACGGCAGCTCTCAGACCTTGAACTGGTCCGAGAGCGCCTCTTTGATCTCGCGCGGGGTGAACCGGGTATAGTCCTTGTTCACCTCGCCCATCAGCCTTTCAAGCGCCTCGCCGGAAAGTTCCGCCCTCAGATCGCCGAGCATGGTGGGCGGCGCAACGAGTATCAGCTTGTCGAAGGCCCTCTCACGCGCCTTGTCGAGCAATATGCCGGCAATCTTCCTTGCAAAATCGCGCTTGCCCTGACGGTGCGGATCCGTCGGGGGCTCATAGGCGGAGCGCCGCGTGCCCGTGCTCTCGAAATTGCGGCCCTGCTTGTCGCTCACCTGCTCGCGCGTCGGCGGGTTTTCGATCTTGATGTCGGGCATCGCGGATACGGGATCGGCATTGCGCTTCTCGCTGGCGAGGAAGCGGCAATTTTCTCCGTCCGCAACGACGATCCAGATAAGATCGGGCATGGCTTTATCCTCCTGACTTTTCAATTTCAGGTAGTGTGGACAAGCCTGAAGGCAAGCGCGGCGAAGTGCAACCCGGCGCTTCGCCGCAGTCTGGTCAGCCTTCCTTCTTCTTCTCGAGCGGCAGCGCCAGGCGGATGTGAAGTTCCTTGAGCTGCTTCGGCTCGACTTCGGACGGCGCCTGCATCAGCAGGTCCTGCGCCTGCTGGTTCATCGGGAACATCGTCACTTCACGAAGGTTTTCAACGCCCGCGAGCAGCATCACCATGCGGTCGACACCCGGCGCGAGGCCGCCATGCGGCGGGGCGCCGAACTTGAACGCATTGAGCATGCCGCCGAACTTCGTCTCGACCACCGACTTGTCATAGCCCGCGATCTCGAAGGCCTTGTACATGACATCCGGCTTGTGATTGCGGATGGCGCCGGAGGAAAGCTCCACACCGTTGCAGACGATGTCGTACTGGAAGGCGGTGATGCCGAGGATCTCGTCCGCATCGTCCTTGCCGAGCGCGAGGAACCTTTCGAGCGGATAGTTCGGCATGGAGAAAGGGTTGTGCGAGAAGTCGATCTTCTTCTCGTCCTCATTCCATTCATACATCGGGAAGTCGACGATCCAGCAAAACTTGAATACGCCCTCCTCGACGAGGCCAAGCTCGGTGCCGATGCGTGTGCGCGCCTGACCGGCGAAGCTTGCAAACTTCGAGGGCTGACCGGCGACGAAGAAAACCGCGTCGCCTTCCTTCAGGCCAAGCTGGGTACGGATCGCTTCGGTGCGCTCCGGGCCGATGTTCTTTGCGACGGGGCCTGCGCCTTCGAGAGCACCGCCCTCCTCGCGGAAAAAGATGTAGCCGAGACCCGGCTGTCCTTCGCCCTGCGCCCATGAATTCATGCGGTCGCAGAATGCGCGGTTGCCGCCGCCCGGCGCCGGGATCGCCCAGACCTCAACCTTCGAGTCCTTTTCGATCATACCGGCAAAGACCTTGAAGCCCGAACCCCGGAAATGATCGGTGACGTTCTGCATCTCGATGGGGTTGCGCAGGTCCGGCTTGTCCGAGCCATATTTGCGCATCGCCTCGGCATAGGGGATGCGGATGAAGGGATAGGGTGAAACCTTTCGGTCGCCCGCAAATTCTTCAAAGAGACCGTGCAGCACGGGCTCGATGGCGGAGAACACGTCGTCCTGATTGACGAAGCTCATTTCCACGTCGAGCTGATAGAACTCGCCGGGCGAGCGATCGGCGCGCGCATCTTCGTCGCGGAAGCAGGGCGCGATCTGGAAGTAGCGGTCGAAGCCCGCCACCATGATGAGCTGCTTGAACTGCTGCGGCGCCTGAGGCAGCGCATAGAACTTGCCGGGATGGATGCGCGAGGGCACGAGGAAGTCGCGTGCGCCTTCGGGGCTCGAGGCGGTCAGGATCGGCGTCTGGAATTCATTGAAGCCTGCTTCCGTCATGCGGCGGCGGATCGAGGCGATGATCCTGGAGCGCAGCAGGATGTTCTTGTGCAGCGTCTCGCGGCGCAGGTCTAGGAAGCGATAAGTCAGGCGGATGTCTTCCGGGTAGTCCGGCTCGCCAAAGACCGGCAGCGGCAGATCCTGCGCTTCCGAGAGCACTTCCATGCCTGCAACAGCGATCTCGATTTCCCCGGTCGGCAGGTTCGGATTCACGGTTTCCGCGGAGCGCGCGACGACCTTGCCCTCTATCGACACGACATATTCGGAACGGACCTTTTCGGCGAGGCCGAAGGCCGCCGCGCGGTCCGGGTCAAACACGAGCTGGGTCAGGCCGTAATTGTCGCGCAAGTCGATGAAAAGGAGGCCGCCATGGTCCCGCTTGCGGTGGACCCAGCCAGCGAGGCGGACGGTTTCGCCTACATGCGACTTGCGAAGCTCGCCACAAGTGTGGCTGCGGAAACTGCTCATTGTCATAAGGCCTTGAGATTCAAGAACGAATCGGCGGAGGATCATCATAGACGTACCCCCGGCGACCGGCAAAAGCGCACGGATCGGCGGCCCTTGTCAAGGGCGCCAGCCCCCTCCCGCCCTCTTGTCTCGACCCGCGACAGGGTGGGCGAGATCGGCTATAGAGCGGCGCATGGAAATTATTACGACGAACGAGGCCCTGAAGGCCGCCTGTGACCGGCTTTCGGGCGCTGGATATGTCACGGTCGACACGGAATTCATGCGGGATTCGACCTTCTGGCCGGTCCTTTGCCTGATCCAGCTGGCTGGCCCGAAGGACGAGATCATCATCGACCCTCTGGCGCCGGATATCGATCTTGCCCCCTTCTACAAGCTGATGAAGAACCGGAAAGTGGTGAAGGTCTTTCACGCCGCCCGGCAGGACATCGAAATCTTCTTCCATGAGGGCGATGCCATCCCCGACCCGCTGTTCGACACGCAGGTCGCGGCGATGGTATGCGGCTTCGGAGATTCGATCGGCTATGAAACGCTGGTGCGCAAGCTCGCGGGCGGCAATGTCGACAAGTCGTCTCGCTTCACCGACTGGTCGCGGCGGCCGCTCTCCGACAAGCAGCTGCAATATGCGCTGGCGGACGTCACCTATCTGAGGACCGTCTATGAAGTGCTCGCCAAGCGCCTGACGCAGACGGGCCGGGTTCACTGGGTGGCCGAGGAAATGGCGGTCCTGCAGGATCCCGAGACATATGCGATGCGGCCCGAAAATGCCTGGAAGCGGCTCAAGGGCCGTTTCCGCGGTACGCGCGGCCTTGCTGTGCTGGTCGAGATTGCAGCCTGGCGCGAACGCCAGGCGCAGGAACGCGACATGCCGCGCTCGCGCATCATGAAAGACGATGCACTTTACGAAATCGCGACGCAGATCCCGAAAAGCCTGTCCGACCTCGACTCCCTGCGCGCTGTTCCCAAGGGGTTTTCGAACAGCCGCTCGGCAGCCAGCTTGATGGAAGCGATTGAGCGCGGCCTCGCCATGAAGGAAGAGGATATTCCGGTCGTCGAAGGGCCGGAACCACTACCTGCCGGGATCGGTCCGCTGGTTGAATTGCTGAAAGTCCTGCTCAAGCAGAAATGCGAGGAACATGACGTGGCGCAGAAGCTCGTCGCCAATGTCAGCGACCTCGAACTCATTGCCGCACATCAGGAAGCGGATGTGCCCGCCCTCAAGGGCTGGCGGCGCGAGATATTCGGCGAGGATGCGCTGCGCCTCAAGCGTGGCGAACTTGCGATCGGCGCCAAGGGCAAGAAGATCGTTCTGATCGAAACGGGACGGACCTGACGGCTATTTGCCGATCCTGATATCGCTCTTGCGGCCAAGGGCGCGGGCAAGGGCAGCCAGACGCTTGCCCACGACTTCGCCGATCAGCGCTTCGTATTTCTTCGGCACGGAAAGCGTCAGGCCATTTTTCGTCACCTCGAAGCGCGTTCGCGGCAACATGCCCATCGTGGCGCCGGAAAGCGTGAAGGCAAGCCGCAGCGCGAGGCCAAGCACGAGCGCCCGTTCATGCTCGCGCTCGGTGATGAAGCCGGAAAGATTGCCGAGCATTTCCGGCTCTCCCCTGCCCTCATGACGGTGATAACCGACACGAGCGAGAAACAGACGGCCCGGATGGTCAACGCCGGAAAATGGCGCAAGCAGGATCTGTGTCATCGCATAATGCGCGCGATAGTCCGGATGCACATACCAGCCGATGTCGGCGAGGATGCAGGCGGCATGACGCAGACGCGATTCCTCCGGCGTTTCTGCCAGCACGTCGCCAGCAAAGAGCGGCGCCGTCCATTTGAAGAATTCGTCGCCATGCTGCGGAAAGCGCGCCAGCCGGCCGGCAAGATCATGGCAGCCCGCGATCAGCGGGTCTTTCGCCTGCTCCTTCTTGTCGAGCCGGTCGAACAAGATTCCTTCGCGCAGGCCATAGGCCGAAATCACGACTTCTTTCGCCTTGAGCGCGCCGATCAGCTTGTCGAGAACCAACGCGCCGAAGGGCAGCGCCTCCACGCGGCGCTCCGACACGTCCGGAATTTGTGCCAGCGATTTGGGCCCGAGACGTTCGATCACGCGTGAAATCTCGGAGGCTTCACGCGCGGGGATGACGTATTGATGCAGCACATGGATCGGATAGTTGCGCTGCGCCATGTGAATCCGGGCGAGATTTCGCCAGACGCCACCGACCGCATAGAGGCGCTTTCCCTGATGTTCCCTGGCCCAGGTCTGTTCGCCAAGCGCCCGGTCGACCACGGCCTCGGCTTCGGCAAGACTGCCATGCGACAGGTCGATCAGGCGGAGGGGACCGAGCGGCAGGGTGGCGCCGGGACCGGCTTTGCCCCCTGACACGGGCACAAGCTCGAGACTGCCGCCCCCAAGATCGCCAACCAGACCGTCAGCATCGGGAATGCCGGAGAGAACGCCTTGCGCGGCAAAGCGCGCTTCATCCGCTCCCGAAAGGAGGTCGATCTTGAAGCCGCAAATCTTTTCGGCCTTTTCGAGAAACTCCGGGCCGTCCTCCGCATCGCGCACGGCGGCCGTCGCGGCCACGACGAGCGTTTCGATGCCGATCTGCTCACGCAACGCCATGAAACGGCGCAACGCATCCAGCGCGCGCGTGATGCCTTTGGGATCAAGCCGGCCTGTCGAGGCGAGCGAGCGCCCGAGCCCCGCCATTACCTTTTCATTGAAGACGAGAACGGGGTTCCGCTCCGCCGCCGCGTAGACCACGAGGCGCACGGAATTCGAGCCGACATCGACGATGCCGAATCTTCCCTTGCCTGTCATGCGGCTCACAGACTGACCTCCGCCGTTTGCCGCAAGATAGAGTTATGCCGTCTTGATGTCGAATTTGGGCGGAAGATTTTTCTTGAGAGAGGTTCCACGCCCGGAAAGGCTCGCATTGTTCATGAAGTAGGTGTGGGCGTTGAAAGGCTCCTCGCCTTCCTTCACAGTGATTCGCCGATAGACACCGTCCGGTTCGAGCTCGTAACTCTGCTGGTTGTCCTTCAGGTTGGCAACCATGATCTGGTCAAGCACCTGATCGTGCACGGTTGGATTGAGAATCGGTACCAGCACCTCGACACGACGGTCGAGATTGCGCGGCATCCAGTCGGCGGAGGCGATGTAAACCTTTGCCTTGTCGCTCGGCAGCCCGTAGCCGTTGCCGAAACAAACGATACGGGAATGCTCCAGGAAGCGGCCGATAATACTCTTCACCCGAATATTATCCGAAAGACCGGGGATGCCCGGACGCAGGCAGCAGATGCCGCGCACCACGAGATGAATGTGTACGCCGGCCTGACTTGCTTCATAGAGCTTGTCGATGATCTGGGCATCGACCAGCGAATTCATCTTGGCCCAGATAGCGGCCGGACGGCCTGCCCTGGCGTGTTCCATCTCCGCGCTGATGTCACTGATGAGACGCGAGCGCATGTTGATCGGTGAGACGGCCAGCAGCTCCAGAGACTTCGGCTCCGCATATCCGGTGATGTAGTTGAAGACCTGCGCCGCATCATGCGCGAGACGCTGGTCGCATGTGAACATGGAGCAGTCGGTGTAAATCTTTGCCGTTACGGCGTGGTAGTTGCCCGTGCCGAAATGCACATAGGAACGCAACTGCCCGCCCTCGCGGCGCACCACCATGGAAATCTTGGCATGGGTCTTCAGTTCGATGAATCCGAACACGACCTGCACACCGGCGCGCTCCAGGTTGCGCGCCCAGACGATATTCGCCGCTTCATCGAAACGGGCTTTCAGTTCGACAAGCGCCGTTACCGACTTGCCGGCTTCTGCCGCCTCGATCAGCGCCTGCACGATGGGGCTGTCCTTCGAGGTGCGGTAAAGCGTCTGCTTGATCGCCACGACATCGGGATCGGCAGCCGCCTGGCGGATGAACTGCACCACGACATCAAATGACTCGTAGGGATGATGGACGATAATGTCCTTCGACCTGATGGCGGCAAAGCAGTCGCCACCATGATCGCGGATACGTTCCGGGAAGCGCGCGTTATAGGGCGTGAACTTGAGATCGGGCCGGTCATCGACAATGAGCTGGCTCGTCTGGGCCAATCCAAGCAGGCCTTCAACCGAAACCAGCTCGCGCTCGGTAACGCCGAGTTCGTGAACGACAAACTGGCGTAGCGAATCCGGTGTGCGCGCCTCGATCTTCAGGCGAATGACGCTGCCGCGGCGGCGGCGCTTCAACGCGCTTTCGAAGTAGCGGACGAGATCTTCGGCCTCTTCCTCGATTTCGATATCGCTGTCGCGCAGCAGGCGGAAAGCGCCCTGCCCGATCACCTTGTAACCGGGGAACAGACGGTCGAGGAAAAGCCCGATCATGTTTTCGAGGCTGACGAAACGGATGTCGCTTTCCCCCTCCCTCGCCGGCAGGCGAATGAACCGCTCGACCTGCGTCGGCACAGGCAGCAGCGCATCCATCAGCTTGCCGTCCGAGATGCGGCGAAGCTGAAGCGCCAGCGCGAAGCCAAGATTGGGTATGAACGGGAAGGGATGAGCAGGGTCGATGGCCAGCGGCGTCAGAACCGGAAAGACCTGCTCAAGGAAGCGTGTTTCGAGCCATGAAAATTCCTCTGGCGTCACCTCGTCTGGCTCGATGACCGCAATGCCGTTTTCGCGCATTTCCTTGCGCAGAAGCACCCATTGGCGCTGCTGCTCGCGCATCAGGTCGTTCGCCATGGAGTTGACGAGATCGAGCTGCTGGGCCGGCGTACAGCCGTCCTGGCTCAAGGTCGTCACGCCAGCACTCACCTGCCCGCGCAGGCCCGCGACGCGGACCATGAAAAACTCGTCGAGGTTCGAAGCGGAAATCGAAAGGAAGCGCAGCCGTTCCAGAAGCGGGTGGTTCGTATTCTGCGCCTCTTCCAGCACCCGGAGATTGAAGGCAAGCCAGGAGGCTTCGCGATTGATGAAGCGATCGGGACTATCCATGCTGATGAGGGGCTCCTGCCGGACAACGACGGGGAGCGCCGGCTCGGAAGGCGGCATGGCGGCAGGGCTCTGCGGGGCGCTGGTCATGAGATTACTTCTGCAAAAACGGCAATAAGTCTCTGCTATCGCTAAAGTTTAAGACAAAGATATGACCGAGTCATGACTATGCGGCAAAACCCGGCGTGACCCCGGCGCCAATTCCGGTCAGACTGAACCCCGAACATTCGGCAGGGGGCCGGGAATGGGCAGGATTTCCTTAGGGCGGATGGTGCTGGCAGGGCTCGTCCTTCTCCATGCCGGCCTGCTGGTCTGGGCCTTGATGGGTCTTGCCGAGTGGATCGCTGGAGAGGTTCCCTGGCCGGCGGTTGCCAACCCGCTGTTTCCCCGCCCTATGCTGCTCTTTCACTGGCTCTCTGTCATCGCCGCATCGACGGCCTTTCTGGCTGGCCTCACCCTTCGCTGGCGGGGGACACCCATCGCGGTCGCGCTCGGTTATGCCGCCATGGGGCTCGTCTGCCTGATCGAGACGATGCACTATCTCGTTCACGATACGCGGTGGCTCGCGATGGCGGCGGAATATACTGCCTATCTTGCCATAGGCTCATGGCTGTTTCTTTCGGAGACCGCCCGCAGCACCTTCCGGCGCGCCCCAGCCTAGAGCGGCATTTCACCCTGGCGGCCGAGAATTTCGGCGGCGAGCGGCACGGTAATCGGGCGCTTGCCGGACAGCGAGGCGGTGTCGAGCTCCGCGACCGCTTCCCGCGCCGCTTCGACAGAGCGTTCGATGCGGCTTGCGAGATAGGAAATCACCGCAGGCGTTACGCGCAATTGGCGATCGTCGAACAGTTTCACCAGTATGCCTGCGAGCAGCGCATCGTCAGGCGCGCCCAGTTCGACCTGCGGCACGGCCTTGAGGCGCGAGGTGAGATCGGGAAGTCTGAGCGGCAGGTGCGCCAGCGCCTCGCGCGAGGTGATAAGGAGAAATGCCCCCTCTGCCCGCACCAGATTGACGAGATGGAAGAGGGCTCGCTCGCCTTCCCCGGTGAGCGATACGAGATCTTCGAGAATGATCGCGCGGCCTTGCACCAGCGCAGGAATGTCGGCATCCGGCAGCGCGCCGGGGGTGAGCGAGACCGCGCCACTTGCCATGCGCCAGACCTCGGCCAGATGCGTCTTGCCGCTGCCTGACGGGCCGGACAACGCCACGATCCTGTCTGGCCAATCTGGCCAGGCATCGATCAGGGCGACCGCAGCCTGGTTCGACGGCGCGACGAGAAAATCTTCGCGGCCCGAAGCCGGTCTGTGGCCGAGTTCGAAAACGAGTTGCTGCGCCATGGATCAACTGTCGGTATCGCGCGGCGGAATGATGTTGCCGGGCGATGAGCCAAGATAGAGCTGGCTCTTCCGGTATTGCGAAATAACGAACCGGGTGATGACGCCAAGTGCGGCGGCTACCGGCAAGGCGAGCAGCGCTCCGACAAAGCCGAAGAGTGCCGCGAAGGCAAAGATGGCGAACATGACCCAGACAGGATGCAGCTTCACCCTGTCGCCCACCAGCTTCGGCGACAGGAAATTGCCCTCGATGAACTGACCGAACGCAAATACGGCAACCACAAGTCCGATCGACACATAGTCAGGGGTGAACTGGAAGAGGGCCAGAGCCACGCCGATGACGAAGCCGACAATCGTGCCGAGATAGGGAATGAAGCTGATGATACCAGCGATGATGCCGACGATGAGACCGAAGCGCAGCCCGACAAGCGTTAAACCCACCGCATAGATGAGGCCGAGCACTACGCAAACGATTACCTGCCCGCGAATGAAGCCCGCGAGCACCTCGTTGATCTCTCGGGCGAGCATACGGATCGTCTCCTGATGATCGCGCGGAAGAAGCCCGTCGATCTTTTCGATCATGCGATCCCAATCGAGCAGCAGATAGAAGGCAACGACCGGCGTCACCACCACGAGAGAAATCAGGGCGACGATCTGCATGCCCTGCGAACTCAGCGATGACATGAACTTCATCAGCCAGTCGAGCGAGCCGCCGAGGCTTTCCGAGATTGCCTTCTCGACATCGGCGCCATGCACACCGAGGAAACGGCCAAGGCGGCCGTCACCTATCGAAATGAGCCAATCCTGACCGCGCTGCATCAAACGGGGCGTGATCTCGATCAGCGCAATGAGCTGATTATAGAGAACCGGCACAAGCACGATCATCAGAACGACCGCGAGCAGGAGGAAGAAGATCGTGATGACAGCAGTCGCGGCGAGGCGTGACAGGCCATATTTCTCCAGGCGGTCGGCAAGCGGGTCGAGAAAATAGGCGATCGCCATCCCAGCCACGAAAGGCAGGAGGATACCCTTCAGCGCCCATGTCAGCGCAATGAATACCGCTATGACCGAAGCCCATATCAGCGCCTGCCGCTGGATGCTCATGCGCCGCCCTTCCGATGCCTATCGCCGGACCGCAAGCCGCCATCGCGGCGCGGACGACACCGGCGTGAAGGGTTCGGCGGCGGCATCCATACCGGCGGCTTCGGCCTTCGACAGGTCAACACTCTGCTGCGCGAGCGAGAGCGCCAGCATTTCCGTGGTGCCTTTGTGCGAAATCCGGATCTCCGCTCCGCGCGAGGAAATGCCCGCGACTTCCATGCCTTGCACCAACGGCGTTGAGGTGAGGCCCTTGCGGATGCTTTCCCATTCCGTGAGGTTCGCAAAATCGGCCTGAACGACAATCGTCGAAATGCGGCCATCGCGAACGATGATCTGGCGCTTCCACTGTGTGGAAAGAGAGCTGAGCATGTCGGCAGCGGCGGCCTTCATCACCTCTCCCATCTCCCGGCCCTGCCGTTCATAGCTGCCGGTGAGAGGTTCGGTCGCACCGACGCCGCCTCGGCGCGTCAGCATGACGCGCAAGCCCGTTTCGCTGGGCGCCGCTTCGGCAATGACAATTTCGCTTGCGCCGTAATTCGCGGCCAGGCCTGTCAATGCGGCGAGTGACTCTTCGCCAGACGCAAGAGCCGTCGCAGCCGGTACGGCATTGATTTCCATCAGCTCTCCGATCGGCAGAATGAGCGGCGTCATCTCGTTGCCGGGCTCAAGCGCGGCCCAGGCGCCCCGCCAGGGATTGTCGTCTTCCCAGAGGATCACTTGCCCGTCGCGGTGCAGGACCGGCAGCAGCAACGCAGGCCGGGCCTGTGTCTCGGCAAAGGCAATGTTCTTGCCGCGCAGGAGACGGCGGACAGCTTCCGGCTGGAAGCTCACGATCATCTCGGCGATGTAGCGGGTCGAGCTTGTACGCTCATTGGCGACCTGAAAGCCGCGGACGGCGTTCTGGGCTGTCGCTTCATCAACGTCCGGCAGCGACGGCCAGTCCTCCGGCAGGGTCAGCTTCCGCATCATGGCGGTGAGAGCAAGGCGCTGGCCTTCTGCCTGCGCCGCCGCGCGGGCAGCGGTCGCGCTTTCGGCCGTCTTGTCCACATGGATGCCACGGACCGTGAAAATATCGGCAGCCCCCGCCGGAACCGCGAAACCCGTGGCAAGCAGGAGCGCCGCACACCAAAGCCTGAATGCAGAAATCATGGATAGAGCCTTGATCCGTCGAGATATTCGGAGATTCAACAAGCCGTGTCGCGGCACAGTACAACAACCGCAGGCCGCGGCGAAGGCGGCTTGCCGGGCTTTTTCGTCTTTCTCTTGCGCATGGGGGCGATTTCGGGTGATTTGAGCGCTTCCAAGACCCCCGAGTCCAAAAAGCGCCCCCTGAGAGACCCAATGGCCCCCACTCCCCCGAAGGACCGTCCGAACCGCTACACCTATGCGGCGGCAGGCGTCGACATCGATGCCGGTAACGAGCTTGTGCGCGCCATCGGGCCACTCGCCGCTTCGACCAGACGGCCGGGCTCGGACGCGGTGCTGGGCGGCTTTGGCGGGCTGTTCGACCTCGCTGCCTGCGGCTTCAAGGACCCGGTGCTGGTGGCGGCCAATGACGGCGTGGGCACCAAGCTCAAGGTCGCCATCGAGGCTGATATTCACGACACGGTGGGCATCGACCTCGTGGCCATGTCGGTCAATGACCTCGTGGTACAGGGCGCTGAGCCCCTTTTCTTTCTCGACTATTACGCGACCGGCAAGCTGCATGTGGATGTGGCGCGCGACGTGGTGGCGGGCATCGCCGAGGGCTGCCGGCAGGCGGGCTGTGCGCTGATCGGCGGCGAGACGGCTGAAATGCCCGGCATGTATGCCAAAGGCGACTACGACCTTGCGGGCTTTGCCGTGGGTGCCGTCGAGCGCGACCAGATCCTGCCGCGGAGCGACGTGCGGCCCGGCGACGTGCTGCTCGGCCTTTCCTCTTCCGGGTTCCATTCCAATGGCTATTCGCTGGTGCGGCGGATCGTGGAAGATGAGCGGCTTTCCTATTCCGCTCCTTTCCCGCATGGCAATGGAGCCAGCATCGGCGAGGTGCTGCTCACGCCGACGCGCATCTATGTGAAGGCAATGCTGCGCGCGATCCGAGAGACGGGCGCCGTGAAGGCGATGGCGCACATCACGGGCGGCGGCTTCGTGGAGAATATTCCGCGCGTACTGCCCGAGGGCATCAATGTGGAGATCGACGGCGCGTCCTGGGCGATGCCGCCCGTCTTCCGTTGGCTGATGGCGCTGGGCGGTATCGAGGATGCGGAAATGGGCCGGACCTTCAATTGCGGTATCGGCATGGTCGTCGTCGTCGCCGAAAGCGAAGCCGACAAGGTTGCCGCCGTGCTTGCCGATGCGGGCGAGACGGTGCAGCGCATCGAGCCGCCTGACGGAAGCGGCGGCGGGCGCATCCTTGCGTCAGCACGTCAAAAGGCGCATTGGGCAGCAAGGCGTGAGATCCGACAATTTCATTTTCGGGCCGCGGCTCTGACTTTGCATCAAGGCGCTGATCGAGGCCACCGCCGGAGAGCCGGATTTCAGGGCAATCGCTCTCGTCATTTCCAACCAACCGGGCGCGGCCGAGCACCATTGCAGAGCAGCGGGCATTCCACATTTGCTGGTGATCGACCACAAAAGGGCGCGAGCCCTGAACATTCGACGCGGGCTTACTCGACAGCACGCCTGACTTGAGCGGGTGTCCGCGAACTGCTGCACAATGCCTGGGCTTCATGCGGATTCTCAAACAGCTCGGCGGAAGTGGCGCGACCGCCGGCTCAATATCCACCCTTCTGCTGCCGCCTTCAGGGGCTGCATGTGCATCGGCATCGATGCAGGCGTGAAAGATCACCAGCTGCACAGGTGGAAACTCGTGGAAACCGGAAATGGTTAAAAGAGCAATCGTGGCGCAAGCGGCGGTGCCCGTGCTGCCCGGCGAGGCCGAGCACAAGCTCTATCCGCTGGCGCTCAGGCTCGTCGTCAACGGCCAGGCGCGCGTCGTGGGCGAGCATGTGGTGTTTAGCGATGCCGATGGCGCGGAAGTGCCGGCGCCGTTGTTTGTGCCTAGACAAAGCTAAAGGATGCGCTGCTGTTCAATATGTTCGCCAAGATGAAATCTAGAAATTTCTAAGATCCTCTAGACAGAGCCGTGTATTCTTCAATCAGCGCAACTTGTTGCGGGTTCAATGTCGGCGAAAGTCTAATTATTCCTCTCGCTAGCCTTCTCAGGCGATCCATTTCAAAATGGTCCTCCGCCAAACTCGACAGAATGTCCATAGACTCGCGGACGGTCTCTGTCATTGCTCCACACTCGATGAGCGATTTCTCAATTCGCGAGGCCATGCGTTTAGTTGTAATGCGACTGAGCCAGCCAAGGCGCTTGTAATTTTTGACTACTCCCCACAGCGCCAAGAAACGCGCTGCATGGGAGAACATTTGCTCTTTGTCTCCGAGAACATCCTCCTCATCCCGCAATAGAGCTGTTCCCGCCTCCCAAAAATCACGAAACTTTATGGCGTCATACATTATGATTGCTTGAAGCTCGTCATCGGAAATTTCGTGAAGCATAGGATGGACCCTATCAACAAAAGTACGTGCTGCTGACACGTTAGCTAACAAACTTGCGTCGCGATCAAATATGTCTGGGAACGTCCAAAATCGGAAGTCAGTATTTATAGGGAATTCGAACGAGAAAAGCCCCGCCGTTTCCAGCGGGGCTTTGCGAATTCTGCAGCCAGTGAAATCAGCCGACTATTTCTTCGTCCTTGAAGAAATACCTGATCTCTTCGGCGGCGGTTTCCGGGGCGTCGGAGCCGTGGACCGAGTTCGCTTCGATCGATTCAGCGAAGTCCTTGCGGATCGTGCCGGCATCGGCATTGGCCGGGTTCGTCGCGCCCATGACTTCGCGGTATTTCGCGATGGCGTTCTCGCCTTCGAGGACCTGGACCACGACCGGGCCCGAAATCATGAAGGAGACGAGATCGTTGAAGAAGGGGCGTTCCTTGTGAACCGCGTAGAAGCCTTCGGCCTGCGCCTTCGACATGTGGATGCGCTTCGAGGCGATGACCCGGAGGCCCGCGCTTTCGATGCGGTCGATGATCTTGCCGGTGATGTTCCGCCGGGTCGCGTCCGGCTTGATGATCGAGAAGGTCCGTTCGAGGGCCATGCTCAGCTTTCCCAAATTGTGCAGGTGGAAGATTTGGCGCGGGTTATAGCGGGGCTTGGTGACGCGGGCAACCGCGAGTGCTAAAAGCCCGCTCACCATGCTTCATATCAACGATCTCACCTTCCGGATGGAGGGGCGTCTCCTCCTCGACCGGGTCACGGCGGCCATTCCGCCGGGGCAGCGGACGGGCTTTGTCGGCCGCAACGGCACCGGCAAATCCACCCTTCTGAAGCTTATAACCGGGGAATACGGTCCGGAAAGCGGCGGCATTTCCTATCCGAAGAACTGGCGGATCGGCATGGTCCGGCAGGAAGTGCTGGCGGGGCCTACCTCCCTGCTCGACACGGTACTCGCCGCCGACAAGGAGCGGGCCTCGCTTCTGGAGGAGGCCGAGACCGCGACGGACCCGAACCGGATTGCCGAAATCCATACCAGGCTGGCCGATATGGGCGCACACGCGGCACCTGCCCGGGCCGCGACCATCCTTTCCGGTCTCGGCTTTGACGAGGCAGCGCAGGTACGGCCCTGCTCGGATTTTTCGGGTGGCTGGCGGATGCGCGTGGCGCTGGCAGGGGTGCTCTTCTCCGAGCCGGACCTGTTGCTGCTCGACGAACCGACCAACTATCTCGATCTCGAAGGTACGATCTGGCTCGAGGACTATCTGAGGAACTATCCCTATACCGTTCTCATTGTCAGCCACGACAAGGACCTGCTGAACAACGTCGCACAGAACATCCTGCATCTCGAGAACCAGAAACTGACCTTCTACACGGGCAACTACGACCGCTTCGACAAGACCCGGCGTGAGAAACTGATGCTTCAGCTTTCGATGAAGAAGAAGCAGGAGGATGCGCGCCGCCACATGGAAAGCTTCATTGAGCGATTCAAGGCCAAGGCTTCCAAGGCACGGCAGGCGCAGAGCCGCATGAAGGCGCTCGCCAGGATGGAGCCCATCGCAGATGTGCTGCAGGAGCGCGTTCTGCCTTTCCATTTCCCGGCACCGGAAAAGCCGCTGGCCTCGCCGATCATCCGGCTCGAACATGCAAGTGTCGGCTACGAGCCGGACAAGCCTGTGCTTTCCAATCTGGATCTCCGCATCGACCAGGATGACCGGATCGCGCTGCTCGGCGCGAATGGCAATGGCAAGTCAACTTTCGCAAAACTCCTATGCGACAGGCTGCGCGTGACGGCGGGACACAAATATGCGTCGAAGAAGCTCCGCATCGCCTATTTCGCGCAACACCAGCTCGATGAACTCAATATGGGTGAGACGCCTTATGAGCATTTCCGCGAGTTGATGCCGGACGCGACGATCGCGCAGGTTCGCGCCCGCGCGGGCTTCTACGGTTTCGGCGCGGACAAGGCCGACACGAAAGTCGAGAAACTGTCCGGCGGCGAGAAGGCACGCCTGCTCTTTGCCATTGCGACCTTCAACAAGCCGCACATGATCATTCTCGACGAGCCGACGAACCATCTCGACGTCGACAGCCGCGAGGCTCTCGTCATGGCGATCAATGAATATGACGGCGCCTTCATCCTCATTTCACATGACCGGCATCTGGTGGAGACATGCGCCGACCGGCTCTGGCTCGTGGCGGACGGTACGGTGGCGCCTTATGAAGGCGATCTCAACGATTACCGCAAATGGCTGCTCGACCCGGCGCGGCGCGCGAAACCGCTCGTCGCGGAGGACGAAGAAGAGATCCCGGCCGAGACGCCGCGTGTGCAGGTGGACAAGCGAGAGGCACGTCGCCTTGCCGCGCAGAAGCGCGAGCAGATTGCTCCCCTGAAGAAGAAGGCGCAGGAGGCGGAAAAGGAAATCGCTCGCCTGCAAAAGCATATCGAAACGCTGGACGCCAAACTCGCCGATCCGAAAGTCGCGGGCGACCCCGCAGCAATGGCCGCGACCGCGAAGGAACGCGCCGACACGCTGAAGGCGCTTGCCACGGCCGAAGACCTATGGCTCGAAGCAAGCGCCGCCTACGAAGCCGCAGCGGCGGATTAATCCGCCGCGAGCGTGAAGCCTTCGGTCAGCTTTCCTTCTTCGACCAGCTGACCGACGATTTCGCCGTCATGTCCGGGGACAATGGCAATTTCGGGCTCGGCCGCCGCCAGCGCATGTAGTGCGGCAAGCTGGCCGAACACGGCATTGCGGTCTTCCTTCAATAGGAACTGCGTCACGAGGCGGGCGCGCTGACGCTGCGCCTGGATATTCCGGTACTGCCAGGCAACATCGCCGATGAACAGGAATTCGGAATAATCCTGAAGCTGGACATAAACCATCTGGCTGCCCGGCGAGTGGCCCGGCGCCTTGATGAGCGCCACGCCCGGTGCAATCACGGTTACACGATCATAGGAAAGCGGCTGATAGCCATCGAGGATGCCATCGGCGAATCGGGCCGGCTCGCTGCGCTCGGGATGGGCAAGCTGCTCAACCGTCAAGCGCGTGTTCGGCAGGATGGCGGGCAATTCGGGATGCACGGTCAGCCCGCCGATATGATCCATATGCTCATGCGTGACCATGACAAGGGCCGCCTGGCTCATGGCGGCGTTCATGCGCGCATAGGCCTCTTCGCTGAAAGACACAAGATTGTCACCGCCAAGCGCCTTGTCGAGGGCCGTGTCGATGATGATCGCGCTGTCCGGATAGACGAGCCGATAGGAAAACACCGGCATTTCCCGGCTCGACCAGCCATCCCCAGCCACGATGGCGGTGGCCGGAAAGCTGAAGGACGCAATGTGCTCGACTTCGATACGCTGCGGCTTGTCGCCCGGCACTGCGGCCACTGCACGCCGGACCTCACCGATATCGAAGACATATTCGACATCGGACGGCATCGTGCTTTCGACCACGAACCAGTAATAGGCCGCACCGCCTGCTACCAGCAGAACTCCGGCGACGCCAAGCACCGCCCTCAACCATTTCGGCATGATGTACCCCCGTTTTGAACCCGACGCATCATGATCCAGCGGCGGCACGCGATCAATCCATCGCAAATGAATAGCCGTACGCCGAAATCCGTTTCACTCAGGCTTTCTTTTCCCAGCGCCCTTGATCGTTCTGCTGCCAATAGGTCGCGTCGTGGCCGCCCGCCTTGAGCCGTTTCCAGTGCTCGCGCGCGGCACCAAGGGCTGCCTCGTCGCGGCCATCAAACATGAGGACGCAGCGATCATAAGGCGCAAGGTCGCCGGGTGCTGCCCCATCGACGAGAAAAAGGACATTTGCCGCATTCGGATTTTCGTCCTCGACCGTCAGGAATACGGGTTCCAGTTCGGGCGGCCCATCGCTCCGCGTGCCATGCGGCAAGAAGCTGTCATCGCTATAGGTCCAGAGAAGCGAATTGATCGCCTCCAGCCGCTCGGGGCCGCCGGCGCGCACAATCGCGCGCCAGCCGCGCTCCAGCGACTTCTCAAGAAGCTGCGGTAGCACCTTCTCGAGAGGCACATTTTGCAGGTGATAGAAAAGAACTTCCGTCACCCCCACACCTTCACTTCTCGTAATGATCGGCGACGAGTCTGTTGAGCAGGCGCACGCCCCAGCCCGAGCCCCAGCTCTGGTTGGTCGCGGTTTGCGGCGAGGCCATGGCCGTGCCTGCAATATCGAGATGCGCCCAGGGAAGTTTGTTCACGAAACGCTGAAGGAACTGCGCCGCCGTGATCGAACCGCCATCGCGGCCGCCGACATTCTTCATGTCCGCGAAACGCGAGTCGATCATCTTGTCGTAGGCGGCCCCCATCGGCATGCGCCAGACCTTTTCGCCTTCCGCTTCGCCCGCTTCGGTCAGCTGCTTCGAGAGTTTGTCGTCATTCGAGAAGAGGCCCGCATATTCCTTGCCGAGCGCAATCATGATCGCGCCGGTGAGCGTTGCGAGGTCGATCATGAATTTCGGCTTGAACCGGCTTTGCGTGTACCAGAGCGCATCCGCCAGCACGAGCCGGCCTTCGGCATCGGTATTGATGATCTCGATGGTCTGGCCAGACATCGACGTCACGATGTCGCCCGGACGCTGCGCCTTGCCATCGGGCATGTTTTCGACGAGACCGATGACGCCGATCGCGTTCACCTTGGCCTTTCGCGCGGCGAGCGTATGCATGAGGCCGGTGACGCAGGCAGCGCCGCCCATGTCACCCTTCATGTCCTCCATGCCTGCGCCAGGTTTCAGCGAGATGCCGCCCGTGTCGAAGCAGACACCCTTGCCGACGAAGGCAACCGGCTTCTCGCCGGGCTTTCCACCCATCCAGCGCATCACGACAAGCTGGCTTTCGTGCTGGCTGCCATATCCGACGCCAAGCAGCGAGCCCATGCCGAGCTTCTTCATGGCCGCCTCGCCAAGCACCTCGACCTTCACGCCGAGTTTCGAGAGCGCCCTGGTTCGTCTCGCAAACTCACCGGGGAAGAGAACATTCGGCGGCTCGTTGACGAGATCGCGCGCAAGCGCCATTCCATCCGCGACTTTCGAGAGTGTTCCGTAGTCCTTGCGCGCGGCGGCGGCGCGCGTCATGACGGTGATGGACTTCAACTCGGTCTTCTTGCCGTCTTCTTTCTTCTTCGTCTTGTATTTGTCGAAGCGGTAGGAACGCAGGCGCGCCCCAAAGGCGACACGCGCTGCCGCCTCAGCCGCCGTGAGCTTCGGCGCGGAAATGCCATCAAGAATGATCGACAAGGAGGCCTCGTTGGCCTTTGAAATGCGGCCGACGAGTTCACCGCCTGCCTTTTCGAGACCAGCCGCCGAAACTTCGCCCGATTTTCCGAGGCCGGCGAGGAGGACCCGGCTAGCCGAAACACCCTGCGGCCCGACGACTTCGAGGATCGAGCCGGACTTGCCGGTAAAGCCGGCGGCCTTGACCGCGCGCTTCAGGGCCCCACCCAGCTTGTCGTCCAAATCTGCCGCGACGCCGCGCAGCGTCGTACCCTCGGTCACCAGCACCGCCAGCGCACCGGGCTTGGCAAGCGATATCTCGGCGAAAGCAATGTTCATTTCAGGGTCTCTCCAATTTTTCCCGGCACCAAAACCGGGCTTTCAACTCTGCAGGCGGCCCATGCTAAGGCCGGGGCTCAGCCTTTTCCCCAGCGGCAAAATGGGATAACCCTTTGATGCAGCGCCTCGGAACTCCGTAGCGTATCCTAACCCAATCGGCGCAAGTGGAAAGCCGCCGATGCAAGACCGTACCGGCCGTTCAGACAGCGGGCGTCCGGATGCGCGGAAGCGCCGGGGAAAGCCTATTCATGCCGACGAGACTGTCGAGATACCTGTTCATGCAGACACTGGGACCGTTCCTGGTCGCCAGCATTGTGCTGACCGGTATCATCTGGCTCACCCAGGCGCTGCGCATGCTGGACGTCCTGATCACGCAAGGTCAAACGCTGCTCACCTTCTTCCAGCTGACCGCCCTTGCCCTGCCCAGCACGCTGATGGTCGTGATGCCCGTCTCGCTGTTCTGCGCGATCCTTTATGCGCTCAACAAGCTGATCGTGGACAGCGAAGTCGTTGTGATGTTTTCGGCAGGCGTGAGCCGCATGCGGCTAGCCGTGCCGTTCATCTCCCTCTCGGTCCTGACGGCGCTCATCATTCTATCCTTTTCGATCTACATCGCCCCGGCCGGATTGCGGGAACTGAGAACGCGCCTGTTTGAAATTCGCAGCGATGTTGCGACCGCCATGATACGCGAAGGCGCGTTCAACAATCCGGCGCAAGGACTCACCGTCTATGTCCGCGAGCGGGATTCAGGTGGATCGACACATGGCATACTTGTTCATGACGGACGAAACCCCAACGAACCCATCACCTACATGGCGGAGTCGGGCAGCCTCATCGAACAGGGAAACAGGCTTCTGTTTGTCATGTACAATGGCAGCATCCAGCGCGTGTCACGCGAAGGAAATTCGACCGGCCCCGCAACGATCCTTTTCTTCGACAAATACACTTATGACCTGTCCCAATATATGGACAGCAGGCCCACGCTCTCATTCGAGACCAGAGAAAGAAGTTTCGGCGAACTCATCAATCCGGCGCCCGACGACACCTATGCCCAGGCGAACCGCAAAAAGCTTATTGCCGAAGCAAACGAGCGTGTCGTCGAAGGCCTTTATCCGGTCACATTGACGCTGATCGCGCTTGCGGCATTGCTCCCGGCACCATTCAGCCGCAGGGGCTATGCGTCGCGGCTGGCGATTGCAGCCTTGGCGGCACTTACTGTCAGGATCTTGGGGTTTGCGATTTCCAATGCCGCAACTCAGGATCTTCGGATTATCCCACTCATGTATGTCCTGCCGGCTGTTGTCTGCGCGCTTTCACTGGCAATGATCGGCGGTGCTCGCTTCGATGCGATTCGGTTTCTCGTGCGCCGCATATTTTTTCGCCGCTTTGGCGGAGAAAGGTCTGCGCCATGAACCTTTCATGGACATTGTCGCGCTACCTCGCCAGGCAATTCTTCACGGTCGTTCTCCTGACATTCGGGATCTTCGTTTCCCTAATCTTCATTCTCGAGCTTGTGGAGCTACTGCGGCGCGGTAGCGGCAAGCCGGGCGTGACGTTCGATCTTCTGGCGCTGATGGCGCTGATGGAAGTCCCACGAAACGGCGCAAGGACTCTGCCCTTTGCCATCTTGTTCGGCGGCATGGCCGCCTTCCTGCGGCTTAGCCGCAACAACGAACTCGTGGTCGCGCGCGCTGCGGGCGTTTCGGTCTGGCAGTTCATTGCGCCGGCACTCGTCGTCGCATTCCTCATGGGCACTTTCGTGGTCACCGTCTACAATCCGGTCGCCTCGACGCTTACAGCGCGTTTCGGTCAACTCGAAACCCGGTATCTGGAACAGCGAACGAGTTCCGTTACCGTCTCGGCAAACGGCCTATGGCTGCGTCAGGCAGATCCTCAAGGGCAGTCGGTCATTCATGCCCAACGAATCGACGGCACGGGGTTCTCGCTCAGTGGCGTCACCGTCTATCTCTATGGAAACGGGAATGAGTTCATCGGGCGGATCGATGCCAGATCAGCAGCCCTGCGTCCCGGCTACTGGGAGCTGACGGATGCCTGGGCACTGATGGTAAACGACCAGCCGCGGCGCTATGAAACCTATCAGCAGGAAACCTCGCTGACGGAACAGCAGATCGAGGAAAGTTTCGCGCGCGAGGAAACGATCTCCTTCTGGGATCTGCCCCATTTCATCGCCACCGCGGAAGCAGCGGGCTTTTCCGCCCGGCGGTATAATATTTACTTCCACCAGTTGCTCGCCACCCCGGCCATGCTCTGCACCATGGTTCTGATGGCGGCTGTCTTTTCGATGCGCGTGACCCGCATGGGGGGCACCTTGAGCATGGTCATGGGGGGCATCGCGGCCGGGTTCCTCGTCTATTTCCTGGGAAATCTGTCAATCGCACTTGGCCTTTCCGGCATTCTGCCCGCCCCGCTCGCTGCCTGGGCGCCATCCGTCGTGGTTATGCTTTTAGGCCTTGCGGTTCTCTTTCACCTCGAAGACGGTTAGAAATCGTGTTTGGGCCCGCCTCGGCGGGCGATTCTCGTATGCAGCCGGGGGGCGGGCAAAGGTGGTCCAAGGGGGTTCGATGGGTTTTCGGGGTTTGCGGCGCGGTCTTTTGCTCGCGGCCGCCGCCGTATTCGCGGCCCTTCTCGCATATCCGGCCAACGCCCAGGATACCCCGCGCCGCAATGCGGCATTTCCCCAATCCGGCGAAGTGCTCATGCAGGCAGACGAGCTCACCTATGACCGCGAAACGCGGGTCGTCACGGCCTCGGGCAATGTGGAGCTTGCCTATGGCGAGCGTGTATTGCTGGCTGATCGGGTCACCTACGACGAGAACACCGGCGTCGTGAAGGCGGAAGGCAACGTCGCCTTGCTCGATCCCCAGGGCGATGTCGCCTTTGCGGATCAGATCGTCCTGCGCAACGAAATGCGCGATGGTGTTATCGACACGCTAAGGGTGCTTCTCTCGGACAATTCCAAGCTCGCCGGAACGAGCGTCGTTCGAAGCGGCGGCAACATGACGACCCTTCACCGCGGCGTCTATACCGCTTGCGACATTTGCGAGGAAAAGGGCCAGACCAAACCGCTCTGGCAGATCAAGGCGTTCCGCGTCATCCACAATCAGGAAGAGAAGCGGATCATCTACGAAGACGCCTTTATCGAATTCTTCGGCGTGCCCGTTTTCTACATCCCCTATTTTTCGCAGCCCGATCCAACGGTCAAACGGCAGTCAGGCTTCCTTCCACCCAGTCTTTCCAGCTCCACCGAACTCGGGCAGCAGATCGAAGTGCCCTACTATTGGGCGATCAGTCCGGACAGGGACGCGACTTTCATTCCGCGGCTCACGACCAAGGAAGGGATGGTCTATCAGGGCGAATACCGGCAGCGATTTGAAAGCGGCCAATTTGGCATGTTCGGCACGGCGACCTGGCCCCAGTCGAGAACGCCGGGCACTCCCGCCGACGACAGCTTCCGCGGCAGCCTTTTCGGTGATGGCCGGTTTCGCGTTGACGAGAACTGGAGCTGGGGCTTCCGCTCGGAGCTGACGACAGACGACACCTATCTGCGCAAATACGGACTTTCCGGCGCTACAGACCTCATCAGCAATTTGAACGCAAGTTACGCGCAAGGCCGCAACAGCTTTACCGCCGACGCCTATTATTTTCAGGGACTGCTTGCGACGGACAACTCCGATACGACGCCCTGGGTGGCGCCGATGCTGCAATACAACTATTCCCATCCGGAGCAATATTTCGGGGGGCGCGTCGGCTTCTCGGCCAACGCCATGGTTCTGGAGCGCAAGGTCGGCGCGAAGTCACGCCGCATATCGAGCACGATAAGCTGGGACCGGCGCGATACAACCCGAGACGGCTTCGTATTGCACTATTTCGCAAATCTGCGAGGAGACGTCTATTCGGTCGACGACGTACCCGACCCCGCGTTCCCGGGCACGAATTTCGACAGCGCGACGATCGCGCGCGGGCTGCCGACAATCGGTGCCGAATGGAGCTACCCGCTTATCCGCGCCGATGGCGGGAACCGGCATGTGGTGGAACCGATTGCCCAGATCATCTATTCGCCGAATGTCGGCAATACGGTTGAAATTCCGAACGAGGATTCGCTCAGCTTCGAATTCGACGATACCAACCTGTTTTCGGAAAACCGCTTCACCGGCCTCGACCAATGGGAAACCGGCGCCCGCGCCAATGTAGGGTTCCGCTATTCGATTTTCACAGCGGATGGCGGACAGGCGAATGCCATGTTCGGGCAGAGCTTCAGAATTGAGGACAACCAGAGTCTAGCCGCGCCGACCGGTCTCCGGGATCAGTCTTCCGACTATGTCGGCCGGATTATGGTGTCTCCAAGCAAGGACTTCATGGCGGTCTACCGCTTCCGGCTCGACGATGAACGCTACAAGATACGGCGTAACGAGGTGTCGCTGATGGGACGCCAAGGCCCGATCATGGCGGAGCTTGGCTATGCCTATTTTGCGGCCGACCAGACGCTGAATTTCCGGCCGCGCGAAGAAGCCTATGCGGGCAGCATCGTAAAGCTGAACGAATACTGGCGGGTTTTCGGGCAGATCAGGCAAGACCTCGCAAACAGCCGTACCGTCTCGAACCGGGTCGGGATCGGTTATGAGGATGAATGTATCGACGTGTCGCTTGGATTTTCTCAATCCTTCTACCGCGATCGGGACATCGAACCGGACAGTGCCGTCGTCCTTAGAATCACCCTCAAGACGCTGGGTTCGGCAAGCGCTTCCGGATCGGTGGACACCCGGTAAAGCGCCCTGCGCCGAGGCTCCTTCCCAGCCCGAAAAATGGCGGAATATTCACAATTCTGGCCGGTTGATTGGGCCTCTGTTTCAAGTATTCTGTCCGCCCGACGGAGCAGGCAAGCGGAGGGCTGTTCGCCCCCACATGAAAGACGCGATGACCCCAACTGACATTTTCGTATCCCACGCGCCGAAATGCTCCTCGCGGCTTTTGCGCATGTTTCCGCTGACCGCGTTCATTGCCTTACTCGCCATGATGCCCGCCGTCGCATTTGCGCAAGCAACCGCGGCGCCCGCCACATCCAACACGCAGGGCATTGCCGCGGTCGTCAACGATCTGGTGATTTCCTCCTACGATCTCGACCAGCGCGTGAAGCTGGTGCTGTTGAGCTCGGGAATTCCGAACACGCCGGAAAATGTTTCGCGCATTCGCGGGCAGGTGCTTCGCTCGCTGGTCGACGAGTATCTCAAGGCGCAGGAAGCGGAACGGCTCAATATTTCGGTCACGCAGAAGGAAGTCGAAGACGCGTTCCAGCGCATTGCGCAGCGATCGAACATGACGCCCGAGCAAATCACGGAGACGCTGAAGGCTGGCGGTGTTTCGAAGGCGACCCTTGAACAGCAGATCCGGGTGGACATGGCCTGGAACAAGGCCATGCAGCAAAGATTTGCTCCCCTCGTCACGGTCGGGGAGAACGAAATCAACGAAGTCATGCGCCGCCTGCAAGAAGAAGCCGGCGAGCCGCGCTACCTCGTCTCGGAAATTCTGATTTCTTTCGACAACCCTGGTCATGCTGACGAAATTTCTGCTGGCGCCCAGCGTCTTGCCGATCAGATTCGTCAGGGTGCCCCCTTCGAAGCCGTGGCCCGGCAGTTCAGCCAATCGGCCTCAGCTGCGAATGGCGGTGACATTGGCTGGGTTCACGCGAGCCAGCTTCCGGATGGTGTCCGGGAAGTGGTGACGAAGATGCAGCCCGACATGGTGTCCGATCCCATACGGACACTGAACGGATTCTACATCATTGCGTTGCGGGCGATGCAGACGGGTACGGGCGCCGATCCCATGCGCGATCAGTACGAACTTATGCAGGTTCTTCTTCCCCTGACCCCGGATGCCGATGCACAGGCCGTCAACCGGCGTGCGCGCGAGGTCAACGAGTTCAGAAACAGCATTTCGTCTTGCGACGATGCCGAGCAGCAGATCAAGAAATATGTGAGCGGTGTCGCAAGTCCGCGCCAGCAGGCAATCGCCGGGCAGCTGGATCCGCGTATCCGGCAGGCGATTGCGGGCGTACCCGTCGGCAAGTCGAGCGAGCCTATCCGTTCTGAACGAGGCGTCGAGATGATTGTCGTTTGCGGACATAAGGCGGCAGAAGGCGAGATGCCGACGCGAGAGCAGATCGACAATTCCCTTTTCGAGCAGCAGCTCTCGATGATGAGCCGCCGCCACCTGCGCGACCTGCGGCGGGATGCCGTCGTCGTTTATCGCTAGTAACTGCGAGACCGGGCCGGATTGGCAGGACCGGTAAAGACGGTGAAGGACAATGGCAGCGCAAGAAACTCCGCCACTGGCGCTGACTATGGGCGAGCCCGCAGGCATTGGCCCTGAAATTATCATCAAGGCATGGGCTGCCGCATCATCTCAGGGGGCGCGGCCCTTTCTTGCAATCGGCGACCCGGCGCTTTTCGCGGCAGTGGCAAGGCGCTTGGGGATTGATTGCGTCATTCAGGAAATTGACGAACCGGGCAAGGCAAGTTCGCTCTTTACCTCGTCCCTGCCTGTAGTCCCCGTCGCTCTGGCACGGCCGGTGGAGCCTGGTCTCCTATTGGCGGAAAATGAAGCTGCGGTATTGGGTGCGATAGATATTGCAATCGAACTCGCGCTCGCCGGCAAGGTATCCGCGATCGTTACCAACCCCATCCACAAGCGCGCGCTTTACGATGCTGGTCTCCGAGTTCCTGGGCACACGGAATATCTGGCGGCGCGCTGCGGCGGGGTGACGCCTGTGATGATGCTTTCATGCCCCGGCCTTCGTGTCGTGCCTGTGACTGTGCATCTCTCTCTGGCAGATGCCGTCGCGGCGCTTACCGCCAAGGCAATTCTTGAGCAGGGCATCATTCTCGCCCGCGCGCTTACCACCGACTTCGGCATTGCACGACCGCGCATTGCAGTCGCCGCCCTCAACCCTCATGCGGGCGAGGAAGGCAGGCTCGGACGCGAGGAAATCGAAATCATCGCGCCCGCCATCGAGATGCTGAAAGCCGCCTGCCCGGAGGCAGAATTTACGGGACCGCGCCCAGCCGATACGCTGTTCCACGCTGCCGCGCGGGAGAGCTACGATGCTGCGCTTTGCATGTATCACGATCAGGCATTGATACCGCTCAAGACCATCGACTTCGACAATGGCGTGAATACGACGCTTGGTCTGCCGATCGTACGGACGTCACCCGACCATGGCACCGCACTCGATATTGCGGGCAAGGGCGTTGCCCATCCCGGCAGCCTGATCGCGGCCATCAAAATGGCCGGGCAAATCGCCGGCATCCGGGCCCGCGCATGAGCGGTGGGCCATCCAGCTTGCCGCCGCTTCGCGATGTAATCGCCAGGCATGGGCTCTCTGCACAGAAATCGCTCGGCCAGAACTTCCTGCTCGACCTCAACCTGACCGGACGTATCGCGCGCGCCGCGGGACCGCTCGAAGGATATGACGTTCTGGAAGTTGGTCCGGGCCCCGGCGGGTTGACGCGGGCGCTGCTCGACAATGGTGCGCGGCGCGTCGTCGCCATCGAGCGTGACCGCCGCTGCATCGCCGCGCTCGACGAGATTTCGGCCGCCTATCCCGGCAGGCTCGTCATTGTGGAAGCGGATGCGCTAAAGACCGACATGCGCAGCCTCGTGGCCGCGCCTGCACGTATCGTGGCGAATCTTCCCTACAATATCGCCACACCGCTGCTCGTTGGCTGGCTCCAGACAGAACCCTGGCCGCCCTGGTATGAGAGCCTGACCCTCATGTTCCAGCGGGAGGTGGCGGAGCGGATCGTCGCCCTGCCCGGCAGCAAGGCCTATGGGCGCCTCGGCGTACTCGCACAGTGGCGCACGAAGGCTCGTATCGTGTTCGATGTCGACCGCAGGGCGTTCACACCACCGCCTTCAGTGACCTCTTCGATCGTGGAACTGGTACCGCGGGACAAGCCGCTCGCCGATGCGCCCTTGCCTGCACTTGAGCGCGTTGTCGCGGCTGCCTTCGGCCAGAGGCGCAAGATGCTCCGGGCGGCGCTGAAATCGCTGGGCCGCGGCGACCCTACGCCGATGATCGAAGCTGCGGGTATCGACCCGACGCAGCGGGCAGAAGAATTGAGTGTCGAGCAATTCTGTGCACTTGCGCGGCACTTTTCCGCAGGCGATTAGACCAATCGCCCGGTTGTGGCCGGGCGCGGCGCATGCGAAATTGATCTTCAATCAACTTGATAAGAATCCCGCCCGGAGGCAATGCCATGAAGTCCGAAGCCATCGTCGAATACGGCCAGCCGCTGCAGATCGTCGAAAGCGAAACACCGCAGCCCAAGGGCACCGAGGTCCTGCTCAAGGTCACGCATTGCGGCGTCTGCCACTCGGACGTGCATATCCATGACGGGCATTTCGACATGGGCGGGGGCAACAAGCTCGATGTGCGCGGTGGCAGGAAGCTGCCCTTCACGCTCGGCCACGAAATCGAGGGCGAAGTGGTCGCCATCGCCCCCGAGGCAAAGGGCGTTTCGATCGGCCAGCGTTTCGTCGCCTATCCCTGGATCGGATGCGGCGAGTGCCCCACCTGCAAACGCGGCGAGGAACACCTCTGCAACAAGCCGAGCAATCTCGGTATCCATGTTGCGGGCGGATATGCAACGCATGTTATCGTGCCGCATCCGCGCTACCTGCTGGACTACAAGGGAATTCCCGAAGGCCTTGCCGCGACCTATATGTGCTCCGGCCTCACCGCCTATAGCGCCATGAAGAAGCTCGGCGAAATCAGCCCCGAAGAACGGGTGATGGTGGTGGGCCTCGGTGGCGTGGGCATGATGGGCCTGCAATTTGCGAAGGCGCTCTTTCCCGCTGCGCCGCTCGGTGCAGACGTGGACGACAACAAGTTGCAGTCGGCACGCGGTGCAGGGGCGCATGAGGTATACAATCCGAAGGACCCTGAAGCGATCAAGAAAGTTCTCGCGGATACCAATGGCGGTGTGCCGGCGGCCGTGGATTTCGTTGGATCGGAAGCATCGCTCAAATTTGCCACCAGCGTGGTGCGCAAGGGCGGGAAGGTGATCGTTGTTGGCCTGTTCGGTGGCGGCTTCTCGATGCCGATCCCCCTCTTCCCGATGCGCGCCATTTCCATTGGAGGCTCCTATGTCGGTTCGCTTGAGGAGACCAAGGAGATGATGGAGCTGGTTAAGTCGGGGAAGATCGATCCGATCCCTGTGAGCGAGCGGCCGCTCGGCCAAGGCTCCAAGTCACTCGACGATTTGCGGCAAGGTCACGTCATCGGCCGCGTGGTGCTGAAGCCCTGACCTTTCCGCAAACACGCAAAATACAAACCACTCTTGTTATTCAGCGGATTGTCTCAATCCGATGAGGCGGATTTTTTCTTTCATCACCAGTGAAAATGCTTAAATAAGAACAGGCGCAGGCCGACGGAATCATCGGTCGCATGCGTGTCATACGTGTTGAAAAACCGTAGGATATACATGACGACACTCGGGCAAGC
>JAHBYK010000017.1 GCA_019635965.1 Parvibaculum sp.
GGTATCCGGCGGTTGCGGGCAGTATGGGGCGGGGGGGCTGCCTTGTCGATAGCTTGCCGTCCCGGTCAGAACAGGGGCGATGCGGGTGACGCAAGGGAGACCCAAAGCAATGTGCCGCCAAGCAGGACCAGGGCGATCCCGCCGGCGAAGCGAAGGCCAAGCTCGATCCGCTGAGTGCGCGGGCTGTCGACCGTGCCGGCGAGGCGCAGCGCCATGTTCTTTGAAAAAACCGTCAGAATGGCCAGCACCGAAACGGTGATGGCCGTACCGATCGACATGGCAATCGCGGAGAGGACGCCAACGCCGAATGCGCTTTGGGTCAGGGCGAAAAGGAGTACGAGGATCGCCCCGCTGCAGGGCCTAAGGCCGACGGAGAGGATCATTGCCGCCATGCCTTTCCAGCCATCCGCGGCGCGGATTTCGGCAGGGGTCGGCATATGGGCATGGGCGTGATCGTGGCCACAATCCTCGCCGTGCTCATGTCCTCCGTGGTGTGAGTGGTCATGCGCGTGATGGTGGTGGTGCTCGCGGCCGCGGGCGCGGGTGATGGCTTGCCAGATGAGCCAGACGCCGATGCCGGCAATCAGGACAAAACTCGCCCGCTCGATGATCGGGACTGCGCCTGCGGTTCCGCGGCTCGACAGGCCAATGACGACAGCAAGAATCCCGACCATCAGGATGGCCGTCACAGCTTGCGCAAAGGCAGAGAGAAAGGCGAGAAGGATACCCCTGCGGACTTCGCGCTCATCAGCGAGAAGGTAGGAGGTGACAACGATCTTTCCGTGGCCGGGGCCGGCTGCGTGAAATACGCCATAGAGGAAGGAGATCGAGATGAGGCCCCAGACCGCCGCGGCGGATTGCTGGAGATTCACGGCCCGCAGTGCACCGGCCATGGACCGGTAATATTCCTGCTGCATGGCAATGATGTAGCGCATCAGATCGGAAAAGAAGCCGCCTTCAGGCGCCGCTGCCGGTTCCGCACCCGGCACGGCGAAGGGGCTCTGGGCCAGCGCGGGCAGGGCAAGGGAAGGCAAAGCGAGGCCAAGGGCGGCAAGCGCCGCTATTAGCAATGTTCTGCCATTCATGAGGCGGACGGACAGGTTACAGTGACGATAGTGGCGAAGCTCGCTCCGATGCGCGAGTTCTCATCGGTGAAAGCGGTTTCGGGCAGGCCGAGCCAGACATTCTCCACATTCGGCGTTTCGCTTGCGAGTGTGCAGCCTTGCGGCACCGTCCCTGTCATGCGAACCGGATCGGTCTTTTCATATTCGATCGAGATGTAATAGGAGGGGTCGTAAACCCGAAGCTGAAGCGGCGCTGCCGCGGCGGGTGCCAAGGGCTCTTTCAGCGGGACCGTGAAGGAAAGGGACAGACGCCCGCTTGCTTCATCCCAGGTGGACTTGCCGTCTTCGGCTATGCCGAGCGCAATGTTATTGCCGCCGGAGCTGATCTCGGTGAAATAGTCCCATTCAGCGAGGTTCTGCAGGTTGATACCGGCAAGTTCGGCGAGATATGCCGGGTCATACCCGCTGCCATTGCGCGGCGCGCCTTCCAGCGCGAAGGCCGAGTAGAATTCATCGAAGGTCCAGGCGATCTGGACGGCGGTCACGCGGCCCTCATCGTCGAACCGCAGTTCCGTCCGCATGTCGATCCAGACATGCGGGTGGGCCCGGGCAGGGGAAGCCGGCACGCAGAAGACCGCCAGCGCCAAAAGCGCCGCGAAGAAAACATGCGTGCCGTTTGCCCCTGCCTGCACCTTGTCTCAGTACCCTTCGAGATTGGCGAAGCGGTCCCGATGGAAATTGCCGTCACCGAAGCTGGCGGCGGCAACACGGGCGCGCTTCATGAAGAGGCCGATATCGAACTGGTCGGTCATGCCCATGCCGCCATGCATCTGCAGGCCTTCATTCGTCATGAGGGTAGCGGTGTCGGACAGGCGGGCTTTCGCAAGGCTCGCCAGCAACGGCACGTCGTTGCGCCGGGCTTCGATGGCAGAGAGGGCATCGAGCACAACCGAGCGGCAAAGCTCGATTTCGGCGAAGAGTACCGCCATGCGGTGCTGCAGCGCCTGGAACGAGCCGATGACCTTGCCGAACTGCTTGCGTTCCTTCAGATAGGCGAGCGTTGTATCGAAGGTCTGCTGCACGAGACCGAGCATTTCGGCGGAGAGGCCGATGCGTGCAATGTCGAGCACTTGTTCAAGAACGTCATTGCCGCCATCGATCGAGCCGAGCACGGCCGACGAAGGCACGGAGACGTTGTTGAACTCTATGTTCGCGGCGTTGCGGCTATCGACCATATGGGTCCGCGTCACTTTCACGCCATCGGCCTTCGGATCGACGAGGAAGAGCGTGATGCCGGAGCGATCATTCATATCGCCGCTCGTACGGGCGACGACGATCAACTGTTCCGCCACATGTCCGTCAAGCACGAAGGTTTTCTTGCCGGTAATGCGGAAGGATGTGCCATCCGCTTCGGCGCGGGTTGCGATGCGCGAGGGGTTGTGGTGCGGGCCTTCCTCCAGCGCAAGCGCCATGATGCGTTCGCCGGCGGCGATGGCCGAAAGAATTTCCTGACGCTGCGTCGCATTGCCGGCGAGCTGCACGGCCGAGCCGCAGAGCAGGACGGTCGAAACAAGCGGCGTTGCCGCGAGTGTGCGGCCAGCCTGTTCCAGCACGAGGCCAAGGCCGACGGGGCCGAACTCCGTGCCGCCGTATTTCTCGGAAATCATGATGCCGGCAAAGCCGAGATCGGCCATTTCCTTCCAGGCCGCGCGGTCAAATCCCGTTGCGTCCCTGGTATCGCGGAGTTTGCGCAAATTGGCGACCGGCAGGCGCTCCTGAAAGAACTGCGTTGCGGTGTCGCGGAGAAGCTGTTGCTCCTCGGTCAATACAAGTGCCATCTGTTCCAGATTTTCGTTTTGTTGTTTCAAATGAGCGGTCGAGAGCGCGCCGTGAGGCGCGCCTCAGATGCGGTCAGTCAGGCAGGCCGAGAACGCGCTTCGACACGACGTTCAGCTGCACTTCGCTGGTGCCACCTTCGATGGAATTGCCCTTCGAACGGAGCCAGGAGCGTGTGATGCCGATTTCATCATCGGTGAACCCATCACCTTCCCAGCCAAGCGCCTGAGTGCCCATCAGTTCGAGCAGCAATTCGTAGCGGCGCTTGTTCAGCTCCGTGCCGTAATATTTGAAGATCGAGCTTGCAGCGCCCGGTCCCTGGCCCGCCTTCGCCTCTTCGGCGGAACGCTGCATGGTGAGCGCAAAGGCCTTCGAATCCATTTTCTGGCGGGTGATGTGATCGCGGAGCTGCGCGCTTGCAATCTTGCCGTCCACTTCGCCGAAATATTCCTTGGCCACCTGGTCGAGGCCACCAAGGCCGGTGCCGGAGCCGACGCCACCAAGGCCCATGCCGGAAATCATCTCGCGCTCATGCTGAAGCAGGCGCTTGGCGATGGTCCAACCCTTGTTGAGTTCGCCAACGAGGTTTTTCTTCGGCACCTTCACATCGGTGAAGAAGGTTTCGCAGAAGGGCGAGGCGCCGGAGATCATCGTGATCGGGCGGGCTTCCACGCCGGGCGACATCATGTCGAAGAGCAGGAAGCTGATACCGTCATGTTTTTTCGTCGGGTCCGTGCGGACCAGGCAGAAAATCCAGTCGGCCTTGTCGGCATAGGAGGTCCAGATCTTCTGGCCGTTGACGAGGTAGTGGTCGCCCTTGTCCTCGCATTTGGTTTGCAGCCCGGCCAGGTCCGAGCCAGCGCCCGGTTCCGAATAGCCCTGACACCAGCGGATCTCACCGCGCACGATTTTCGGCAGATGTTCCTTCTTCTGCTCTTCATTCGCGAATTCGAGAAGGGCCGGTCCAAGCATCCAGATGCCGAAGCTCGACAGCGCCGGGCGCGCCTTGATGCGCCGCAGTTCCTGCTGGAGAACGAGGTTTTCTTCCTTGGTGAGCCCGCCGCCGCCATATTCCTTCGGCCAGGTCGGCGCGGTCCAGCCGCGCGAGGCCATGCGGTCAAGCCAGAGCTTGGCTTCGGGGTTCTTGTATTTGGCGTTGCGGCCGCCCCAGACCGTCTCGTCCTCGGAGGTCATGGGGGTCCGCATCGAGGGCGGGCAATTTTCTTCGAGCCAAGCCCGGGTTTCCTGACGGAACTTCTCAAGCGCTTCCATAATCTTCTCTTTCTGCAAGCGGTTCTCGTTGCTGACACAATATCAGCCGGTCCTTGGCAGGCAACCGGGAAGCGGCGGATTGAGCCTCATCGAAGGGATAGAATCATCCGTCCGACAGGGCTTTATAGCGCCGATGGGCAGAGGCGGGGACAAGGTAAAGGCCGGCCCTGCAGGACCGGCCCTTGTCATTCCGTTTCAGCGCGTTTCAGCTCAGGCGACGCCAAGCTCGCGCTTTGCGAATTCGGTTACACCCTTGTAATCCGCCTTGCCGTTCGGTGCGCGGAAGGGGACCGTACCGATCAGGATGCGCTTCGGCGTCTTGTAGCCGGCCAGCTTGTCGCGGACATGGGCGCGCAAGGCTTCCTCGTCGAAGCTCGATCCCTGGTTGAGCTTCACGATGCCCGTGACGGCCTGGCCCCATTTCTCGTCGGGGAGACCGACGACCAGTGCATCCTCGACGGCGGGATGCGTTTTCAGCACTTCCTCGACTTCTTCGGGGTAGACCTTTTCGCCAGCCGTGTTGATGCAGACCGAGCCGCGGCCGAGTAGCGTCAGCGTTCCGTCCGGCTCGACGAGGCACCAGTCGCCGGGGATCGAATAGCGTTCGCCGCGCACTGTCTTGAAGGTCTTGGCGCTCTTTTCCGGGTCCTTGTAATAGCCAACGGGGATCGGTGCGCCGAGGGCAATGAAGCCCGGCTTGCCGGAGCCCGGCACGACAGGCTCGTCATTCTCGTCGAAGACCTTGCAGCGTTCGCCGATCTGGAACTTCGCGGTGGCGACTTCGCCATCCTTGGTCATCAGCGAGGAGCCGAGGCCAACGGCTTCGGATGCACCGAAGCTGTCGGTCATGATGGCATTCGGCATGTATTTCAGAAGGCCTCGCTTCACTTCCGTGGACCACATCACGCCGGAAGAAATGATGGTGGCGATGGAGGAAAGATCGTATTTGCCGGGGGCTTCCTCAAGCGCGCGCAGCATGGGCTTTGCGAAGGCGTCGCCCACGATGGCCACCTGCTGAACCTTGTTGCGGTCGACCGCTTCCCATAGCTCATGCGGATCGAGCGAGACGCTGTCGAGCGTTACGACGCAGCCACCGGACAGCATGTTGCCATTTGCGGTGAGAAGGCCCGTGCCATGCATCAGCGGGCAGGCGGGGATCATCGGGCCGGCGGGGCCGACTTCCTTGATCGAAGCGACCAGCGCGTCGAGCGTTTCCGGAACGGGCCCGAGGCGGCGCAGCGCGGCAAGCTGCACTTCGCGCAGATCGTCATGCCGCCACATGACGCCTTTCGGCATGCCCGTGGTGCCGCCGGTATAGATGAAGAGCATATCGTCGGGCGAACGCTTGATGTCGAGTTGTTCGCCGCTGCCCTTTGTGGCGAGGTCCTCGAAGCGTTCGGCGAAGGGAGAGATCTCGCCGCCATCATTGACTTCGACGAATGTGCCAACCTTGTTGAGACGCGGGCGGATTTCCTCGATCACGTCGCGGAACTCGCTGCCATAGACGACGGTCTGCGCATCCGAATTGTCGAAGATGTAGAAGACTTCGTCCGGCTTGTAGCGGTAATTGACGTTCACATGGGTGAGGCGCGCCTTATAGGCCGCGGCAAGCGTTTCCATGTATTCGGGCCGGTTGCGCATGTAGAAGGCGACCTTGTCGCCCGGTTTCGCGCCGCGCTCGATCAGCGCGCGGGCGAGATTGTTGCTGCGCTTCGTCGTTTCGCCCCATGTGATGCGGCGGGTGCCATGCACGAAGGCGGGCGCATCCTGCGGCAGCACAGGGGAAATGGCGTCGAGGATGTCCCCGAGGTTCCAAGGCATAGAAGTCCTCCCAGACTCGATGTTGAGTGCCGCCGCCTCTTGTGCCGGGCGGTCGGCAAGTTCTTTTGCGGCGTACTATAGGAGGGAATTGCGGAGCGGTCATCCGCAAGAGCGTGTCAGCAGGGCAGGCCCGGTCCGCCTTCGGCGCTGGCGACAAGGCAGGCGACCGACGTGCCGGGGGCTCCCGTCATCAGGATCTGTTCAATGACGTTGCGGAAAGGCCCGTCGACGCGAACCGCCGTGTTCGGATTCATGCGGCCATTATAGGGGCGGCCCGAAATATGGGTAATTGCGTTGAGCTGGGTCGAATTCACGGCGACGAGATAGGAAACGCCGTCCTCGCGCAGCACGAGAGGTCCGCCCGACCAGCCCGGCATCATGTCGCAATCATGATTGAAGACGCGATGGTCGAAACCGTTGAGATCGGAAAAACGCTTCGGCATGGGGCCGCATTTGTCAGATACCTGCAGCGGCCCGCGTTCGCCATTGTGCCCCGCCAGAAGAAAGGTTGCGCCATTGGCGCGCAGCGCATTGGCATCCGCCTCGCCGAGGACGCGCGGAACGAGCCTGTCGAGCTCTTCCGGCAAACGGCGGTCGAGCACGGCGACGGCCCAGTCATTGTGCCAGTTGCGATAGAGCTTCACGGCGCCGGTCTTGAGGAAAATGATGCGCGCGGCGCGGGCGGGATCGGCGCCGACATGAAATTCGCAATCGGTGAGGAAGTCGCCGCCCGGACCGACAAATGCATGTGCGACAGTCACTATCACGTCGAAGCGCGGCATGACGTGACGCTCGGGATCCGTGATGAGGGCGCCTACGGGGCGGCGCGTCGTGCCCTCGCAGACGATGGTGCCGACGCCGCTCATACCGTCTTCGGGGCGGATGTCGCGGCGGTCGTCATTGCCAAAAATGTTGGACGCGGAAGGCGAAGGCACGAGGAGCAGGATCAGCAGGCCGAGGCTTGCCGCGCGCATGGCTTTTGCGATTGCGCCGTCCGTGCCGTGCATTCCGGGAAACCCTCGGAACGATTACACCGCAACAACAATAGCACGGGAGGCGCTGCGGCAGCAGAACAACTCTGCGTGATGGATCAGGCTGCGGCGGGCGCGGATTTCCGCCGTTTTTTCGCCCAGGCGGCGATGCGAAGGCCGAGCGCGGCAAAGCCGAGAGCGGCTGTGATGGCGAAGATGATCTTCGGTTCGGGCGGCGTCTCGCTCGCCAGGCGGGCAAGATAGGACCGCATGAAGATCAGCCAGATGTAATAGCTGCCGACGAGATGGAGACGGCGCCAGAGGACGGGACCGAGCGTGCGCTGCGACCAGTCGTTGGAGGTGAGCGCCATGAGCGCGACGAAGACATAGGCAAGGCCGCCGCCAATGATCGTCACCATGCCAGGCACCTCGCCGATCGAGAGGAAAAAGCCTGTCAGTGCAAGGAGATGGATGAAATGCGCCAGGGCGAAGGAGAGGCCGGTATAGCGCCGGTTGCGGCGCAGCCAGCGCGTGCCGTCCGAAGGGAAAAGCTGCGCCAGGGCGCCTGCCGAAAAGGCAATGAGGAAGATCAGAAAGGCAAGGCGGGCCGTATAGCGCGTGACATGCAGGAAGCCTTCGCTCCCCATGCCCCAGATGCCGAAGCTCAGGGCGGCGATCAGGGCGGCGCAGGCGAGGACCGCCGGGAAGAACCAGAAGGGGCGGAAGCGGGTCTCTGTCATCGTTTTGTCACCGAACTGTCACGAGGCTTGCCCCGGCCGGTTCGTCCTTCCGCGTTGCGGTTCCGAAACTTTCATACAGCGTGTATGATTTTATAGCTCAGCCCCTAAAATCATACAAGCTGTATGAAAATGCCCCGATCCATGCCCTCTCCCCGCACCGCGCCCGCCAAGAAACCCTCCCGCAACAGGGGCAAGCTGATCGCGGCGGCGCGGCGGCTCTTTGCAGAGAGGGGCTATGCGGCGGTCGGCACGGAGGAGGTGGTGCGCGAGGCGGGGGTGACGCGGGGCGCGCTCTATCATCAGTTCACGGATAAACGCGATCTCTTCCGCGCGGTGCTGGAGGAGATGCTGCCCGAGATCGGCCAGCGGCTCTATGAGGAGACGATGGCGCGGATCGGCCATGACCGCGAGGATCTGCAGGTGGGTGCGCGCGTGCTGCTCGGCATCTATGCGGAGCCGGAGGTGCGGCGGCTCTTTCTGATCGAGGGACCGGCGGTGCTCGGCCTGTCAGACTGGAAGGCGCTGCAGGCGCCGCTCTCGACGCTTTTTCTCGATCACGCGCTGCGGCATCTGGTGGAGGAGGGGATCATCTCTGAAAGCGAGATGCTCTCGCTCAACGAACTTCTCTCCGGCGCGCTGCAACAGGCCGCACTCGGCATCGCCGCGGCCGACGACCCGGAAGCCGCGCGCGCTTCCTACGCGGCGGGGCTCGATCGGATCATCGAGGGGCTGATGCGGGGGTGATTTCGTGCCGCCAAAAGACGGCCTGGTGAAAGACGAAAAGACAAGGGCGGCAACCGGAGTTGCCGCCCTGATGCGTTTCCGCGCGGTGCGTGTTACTCGGCGGCCGACATGCGGTCGAGCGAATAGGCGCCGCCGCCCTGGCCGTTGAGCTGGCGGAGATACTTGATGCCTTCCTCGGCGATGTCGTCGCCGATCATGCGGTCGCCTTCGCTGTAGAGCTCCTTCATGTCGATGAAGGCGGCGTAGTTCATCGCCGTGCGGTCGGTGATGATGCCCGCCTTCAGGAGCGTCTTGATCAGCACACGGAAGATGTTGGAAGTTTCCTGCATGCTTTCGCGGATGTTCTTGTCCGTCAGAGCTTCCATATAGGCGCCCTGCACCCATTCCCAGTCGAGGCCGACTGCGGCATAGATGTGCTTCTTCTGCTCGGGGCTGCCGAGATTGTAGAGAAGCACCTGGAAGACTTCCCAGGCCCAGTCCTCGATGGCATTGCGCTGCTCTTCATTGAGGTTCGGGATGGTGCGGTCGGCCCAGATCTTGCCGAACTTGTGATGGAAGGCCTCGTCCGTCATGGTGAGCTGCATCAGCTTCACCATCAGGGGATCGCGGCCCCATTTGTAGAAGGAGGCGAAGGCGCCCATGGCGAGGCCTTCGACCAGCATCTGCATGCCGACGAGCTTCTTCCAGACGAGCGGCGAGTTGACGAGCTCCGTCAGGATGTTGCCGAGCGCCGGGCCGACGGGCACGGGCTTGCCCCAGCGGGCCTTGATGTAGTTAGAGAAGCCGGCGACATGGCGCGCCTCTTCGCGGGTCTGGTTCGCGGCATATTCCTGCGCGCCCGGGTCTTTCAGGATGTGGCAGAGCGACGCCGAAAGGGCGAGCGCGCCCGCCTCGCCATGCAGGATCGAGGACAGTGCCCATTGCACGTCCATGTTGACGAGCTTGATCCTCTGCTTTTCGTCGAGCTTGTCCTTCACCGCCGTCTTCAGGTCGGTGTTCTGCTCGGGATCGATGAGGTACTCATTCTCCATGTCGAAGGGCGCGGAGAAGTCGACATATTTCGGGTCCTGCGGGTCCCAGAAATGGTCGTGGGTCGCGGAAATGATCTTGTCGAAAGCGGTGGAGCGGTTGCCGTAGCGGTCCACATCCATCATCGCGGGGAAATCGTCAGGCGCGACCGCTTCGTAGGCCGCATCGACCGTGATATTCGTCGTGATCTTGTTTGTCATGGTTCCTCCAAACCCGGCTCAGCCGTCCTTGAGTACCAATATAGGGGCTGGGGTTAAGGGAAGCAAAATAAATGACGCCCCCGTCACGAATTTCGACGGTAGGGGCAGACGAAGGGAGGCGGGGATGAAAGAAGGATTCGTCGAGACGGCGCATGGGCGGCTGGCCTATGTGGAGAGCGGCGGCGGGGGCCTGCCGGTGCTCTTCATTCACGGCAATTCCTCCTGCAAGGAGATGTTCGGGCGGCAGTTTTCGGCGCCCATGGCGGGGCGCTACCGCTTCATTGCTTTCGACCTGCCTGGCCATGGCCAGAGCTCGGATGCGCCGGAGCCCGCGAAAACCTATTCGATCACCGGCTTTGCCGATGCGGCGATGGCGCTTCTGGAAGCGCTCAAGGTCGAGCGGGCAGTTGCGATGGGCTGGTCGCTTGGCGGCCATGCGGTGCTCGAGATGATGGCGCGTTGGCCGGGCACGATCGCGGGCTGGATCACCGGGACGCCGCCGGCGGGCGGCGCCGACATGGCCGAAGCCTTTCTGCCGTCGGACAAGATGGGCCTTACCTTCAAGGCCGATTTCACGGAGGAGGAAGCGCGCACCCAGGTGCAGGGCGGGCTTGGCGAGGGCGTGCCGATGGAGCCCTGGATGCTGGCGGCCTCGCTCCGCGCCGATGGGCGCTTCCGGCCCCTGATGCTGCAATCGGCAATCGAAGGCCGCGACCTCGACGGGCGGAAGATCGCGGGCGAGGCGCCGCAGCCGCTTGCGGTGGTGACGGGCGGGGCGGAGCCTTACGTGAACAATGCGTTCCTCGAGAAAGTGACCTACCGGAACCTGTGGGACCGCAAGGTCCACGTCCTGCCGGGGTTCGGCCATGCGCCGTTCTGGGAGGCGCCGGAAGTGTTCAACCCGCTCTTCGAGAGGTTTCTCAAGGAGGTGAGTTGAGGGGCGCGGCGGCGCCTCTCTCTCAATTCGCGAAGCGGAAGTGCATCACGTCGCCGTCGGCGACGGTGTAGTCCTTGCCTTCGAGGCGCATCTTGCCGGCATCCTTGGCGCCTTGCTCGCCGTTCAGCGCAACATAGTCGTCATAGGAAATCGTCTCGGCACGGATGAAGCCTTTTTCGAAATCCGTGTGAATGACGCCGGCGGCGGCGGGCGCGCGCGTGCCCTTGGTGATGGTCCAGGCGCGGGTTTCCTTCGGGCCGACCGTGAAATAGGTGATGAGGTCGAGAAGGGCGTAGCCCGCGCGGATGAGGCGCGAGAGCCCGGGCTCGGTGAGCCCCAGCGTTTCGAGATATTCGTCGCGGTCGGCGGGCGGGAGTTGCGCCACTTCCTCCTCGATGCGGGCGGAAATGACGACGGACTGCGCGCCTTCGGCCTTTGCACGCTCCTCAACGGCTCTGGAATATTCGTTGCCGGTGGCGGCGGAGGCTTCCTCCACATTGCAGACATAGAGCACTGGCTTCGAGGTGAGAAGGTTCAGTCCTTCCCACGCCTTCATGTCTTCGTCGGAGACCTTGCCTTCGGCGGTCGCGATGCGCGCCGGGCGGCCGTCGCGCAGATAGGCGAGCGCGATGTTCATCAGCTCGACCTGCTGCTTCGCATCCTTGTCGCCGCCCTTCGCCTTTTTCTCGTTCGCCGCAACGCGCTTTTCCAGGCTTTCGAGGTCGGCGAGCATCAGTTCCGTCTCGACGATCTCGGCATCGGCAAGCGGGTCGATGCGGTTCTCGACATGGGTGATGTCGTCATCGACGAAGCAGCGCAGCACATAGGCGATGGCATCCACCTCGCGGATATTGGCGAGGAACTGGTTGCCGAGACCTTCGCCCTTGGAGGCGCCTTTCACGAGGCCCGCAATATCGACGAAGGTGAGGCGCGTCGGGATGATTTCCTTGCTCCTGGCGATCGAGGCGAGCTTGTCGAGGCGCGGATCCGGCACGGCCACTTCGCCGACATTCGGCTCGATGGTGCAGAAGGGATAGTTCGCGGCCTGCGCGCTGGCGGTCTGCGTCAGCGCGTTGAAGAGCGTGGACTTGCCGACATTGGGCAGTCCGACAATGCCGCATTTGAAACCCATGAGACCTACTCTCCGTCGCTGTCTTGCTGTTTCGTTTTCTTCTTTTCGGGCTCGGGATTGAGCGCGAGGTGAACCTTGTTCGCGAATGTCGCGTCCTTGCCTTCGGCAAGAAGGGGGGCCGCATCCGCCATGGCGTCCAGCATGGGCTCAAGCCAGGCCGCATCCGCCTTCGAGAAATCGCCGAGCACATGGCCAAGCACGCGCTCCTTTTCGCCCGGATGGCCGATGCCGATGCGCACGCGGCGGAAATCCGGGCCGATATGGGCGGCGATGGAGCGGATGCCGTTATGCCCGGCCGCGCCGCCGCCCGTCTTCATGCGGACCTTGCCCGCTTCGAGATCCAGCTCGTCATAGAGGACGACGACATCCGCCGGCGTCAGCTTGTAGAAGCGCATCGCCTCGCCGACGGCGCGGCCGCTCTCGTTCATATAGGTCGTGGGTTTCAGCACGATCGCCTTTTCGCCGGCCAGCATGCCTTCGCAGACAAGCCCTTGAAAGCGCGCGCGGGGCGGCGAAAAGGAATGGCGGCGGACGATCGCGTCCGCCGCCATGAATCCGACATTGTGCCTGTTCCGTGCGTATTTCTCGCCCGGATTTCCAAGACCGACGAGCAAGATCATCGCCGCCTCCCTTCAGGCAGCGAAGATCAATCGTCTTTCGCTTCTGCCTTGGCTTCAGCTTTTTCTTCCGCCTTGGCTTCGTTGTCCGCAGAGACGACGGCAGCAGGGGCGGCGATCGTCGCGATGGTGAAGTCGCGATCGGTGATGGTCGGCGTCACCTTGGCAGGCAGCGTGACCGCCGAGATGTGGATCGAAACGCCCATCTCGTAGCCCTTGAGATCGATGTCGATCTGCTCGGGGATCGCATCCGCCGGGCAGTTGAGTTCGATATCGTGGCGCACGATGTTGAGCACGCCGCCAGCCTTGAGGCCGGGCGAGGCTTCGTGATTGTGGAAGTGCACGGGCACGTTCACGACGATGGTCGCATTCTTGCCGAGACGCAGGAAATCGACATGGATGATGAAGTCGCGCACCGGCTCGAACTGCACGTCGCGGGGAATGACGCGCTCGGTCTTGCCACCGATCTCGACATCGAGCGTGTGGCTCATGAAGGTGCCGGTCTGGTAGAGAGCGCTCACGTCCTTGTAGCTGACGGTGATGAGCTCGGGGGACTTCTTGTCACCATAGATGACGGCGGGGACGCGGCCCTGACGGCGGAGCGAACGGACAGCCCCCTTGCTGCCTTTTTCGCGCGCCTCGGCCTTGAGCGTCTGTGTCTCGGCCATAGCATATTCTCCAATAAAAACGGGGCCTTAGCGGCCCTCGTGCATAGCCCGCAAGTCTCCTCCAGGGGTGTGGAAGTGCGGGATCGCGCGCCTTATAGCGCCTGAGGGGGGAAAACTCAACCCGTGGGGGCGTTCAGGAATCAGTCGAAAAGGCTCGAAACCGAGCGTTCCTCGGCGGTGCGGCGCATGGCCTCGCCGATCAGCGGGGCGATGGAGACGACGCGAATATTGTGGGAGACGCGGACGGCCTCGGTCGCCTGGATCGAATCCGTGATGACGAGTTCCTTGAGCTTCGAGGCGGAGACGCGGGCGACCGCGCCGCCCGACAGGACGCCATGCGTGACATAGGCGGAGACTTCGGTGGCGCCGGCCTTCAGAAGCGCGTCGGCGGCGTTGCAGAGCGTGCCGGCGCTGTCGACGATGTCGTCGACGAGGATGCAGGAGCGGCCCGCGACATCGCCAATGATGTTCATCACTTCGGATTCGCCTGCGCGTTCGCGGCGCTTGTCGACGATGGCGAGGTCGGCGCCGATGCGTTTGGCGATGGCGCGGGCGCGGACCACGCCGCCCACGTCCGGCGAGACGACCATGACGCCATTATCCGTCTTGTAGTGCTGTTCGATGTCGCGGGTGAGCACCGGGGCGGCAAAGAGATTGTCGGTTGGAATGTCGAAGAAGCCCTGGATCTGGCCGGCATGGAGATCGAGGGTGAGGACACGGTCGGCGCCGGCGGTCGTCACGAGATTGGCGACGAGCTTGGCGGAGATCGGCGTGCGGGCGCCGGGTTTGCGGTCCTGGCGGGCATAGCCGAAATAGGGGATGACCGCGGTGATGCGGCGCGCGGAGGCGCGGCGCAGCGCATCCATGATGATGAGCAGTTCCATCAAATGGTCGTTCGCGGGATAGGAGGTCGACTGGATCACGAAAACGTCCTCGCCGCGGACGTTTTCCTGAATTTCCACGAAGACTTCCATGTCGGCGAAGCGGCGCACGACGGATTTGGTAAGCGGCAGGTTCAGATAGGCGGCAATGGCTTCGGCAAGGGCCCGGTTGGAATTGCCCGCTACGAGTTTCATTGCGATGTCCCTGCGATTGCCTGTGTGCCGAATGGCGGGAATGGGTGCCCCGATCCGAAAAAACCGCTCCGGGTGGAAACGCCGGGGGCGGTGCGAGCGCGTTTTAACAAGGGCCCTAATCCCTGTAAACACGCAAACTCAAGCTGAAAACGGCTCGCATCAAAGGGGGACAGCGCCCTAGCCATTGGCGGCAATCCGCTCCGGCGCGGGCTGAAGCACGGCGACCACGCCATCGGCGGCGGCGCGCGCCGCGGATTCGGCGACCTCGCCCCAGCTTCCCGCGATGCGGGCGGCATCGAGCGCGTTCTTCTGGTGGATTTCGCCGAGGCGCTGGCCGTCCGCCGATTTCACGAGCCAGTGGATCGAGACATCGGTGCGGCCGTCGCTGCGCGAGGCGGTGAGGATACTGCCTTCGATGCTGAAATCCTGGGTGGTGAGCCAGGGGGCGTCGCCGGCGCGCGCCTTCAACTCGGCATCAAGGGCGCGCGTGAGGGCGGCGGCGCCATCGCCCGGTGCGGGGCCGAAGGAAATGGCGAAGGCGGGACTGGCGGGCGCGGCAATGCTGCCGGTGACAATCGCCTCGTTTGCCGGAGAGGGGGCGGGCGAATAGGCCGCATACCATTGCGCGATCCGGCCCGCGGTCTCGGCAGCGAAGAGGCGGAGCGCGCGCTCGTCCACCTTGCCGTCATCGAAGGTCCTTTCGCTGACGAGGCGGTGGAGCGGCCGTCCCGCCTCATCGGCAATGTCGATCACGGCGACGAGATAGGCGCCATCGCCGCCTTCGCCCGTGCCGAGCGCACCGCCGATGGCGAAGGGAAGCGCGCCGCTGCGCGATGCTTCCTGCGCGAGATAGGTGGCGAAGACGGCCGCATCGGCAGACCGGGCGGCATCGAGCGGGAGGATTTCGACTTTCGCGGGGGCGGCAGCGGCCATGCCGCCGATGCAGAAGGTGGCGGCGACAATCGCGGCAACGGCGCCGGCGCGCAGGGCGCGGCGCGCGCGTCCCTTCGGCCTGTGGCCTTGCCCTCGCTCCGTTCCCGATTGCACCCGATGCTTCCCCGCTGCCTGCCCCGGCTTCCCGGAGGCGCAGGAATTTTACTCCGATTCGTCACGGGTCATGTGGGGGAAGCCGCGTTCAGGGGCGGAGCATCAGTGCGGAAATCTGGCGGCCATAGTCCTTTTCCTTTCGATGCGTGGTGCGGCGGAAGGAAAAGAATCGCTTTTCGTCCTGATAGGTGCAGTGGCCAAGCGCCGCGACCGTACCGATACCGGACGATTCGAGGCGGGCGACGGCATAGCCCGGCAGATCGAACATGAAGTGGCCGGGATTTTCCGACGGCTTGAACCAGCGGGTATTGGCGGCGTCTTCCGAGAGGAACCGCTCGTGAAATTCCGGGCCGACTTCATAGGCCTCCTGCGAGATGCAGGGGCCGATGGCGGCGACGATGTTCCGCCGCTCCGCGCCGAGGCCGAGCATGGCCTCGATGGTGGCTTCGAGCACGCCGGTGACGGCGCCCTTCCAGCCGGCATGAGCGGCGCCGATCACCTGCGCCTTCTGGTCGGCAAGGAGGACCGGCGCGCAATCGGCGGTGAGGATGCCGAGCGCGATGCCGGGCGTGGCCGTGACCATCGCATCGGCCTGCGGCGCGGTATCGGGCGTCCATGCCTCCCTGACGAGGGCAACGGCGGGGCTGTGGATCTGATAGACGGTGAGGAGCTTTTCGCGCTCCACGCTCAGCTTGTCCGCCACGCGGGCGCGGTTCTCGCGGACATTCTCCGTGTCGTCATCCGAGCCATAGCCGCAATTCAGCGAGGCATAGATGCCTTTCGAGACGCCGCCTTCGCGCGTGAAAAAGCCGTGGCGGATATGCGTGAGCACATCGAGAGGTTTCGCCGTCAGCATCATCTGTTCCTCATGCGAAACCGGCGGGCGCGCCCGCGCCCGGCGGGGTGATCCCCAGCACCTTGAAGAGGCTGCCCATCTCCTCCGCGCCGGTCAACCGCGCAAGCGCCGTTTCGATTTCGCGTTTCTGCGGATCGGCGGCATTGCGCGCAAGACGCTCGGCGCGGGCGGCGATGCCGAGCGCGATGAGGAAGGGGCCCTGCTCAACGGGACCATGCGCTGCGGCGCCGCCGCGGCGGACGGCATGGGCAAGCGCCTCGAAATCGACATGGGCGGTGATATCCGCCTCGCCGGGCGCGTCGAACGGATCGGCAAAGCGGTGGTGGCGAAGTGCCTGAAGCGTGTCGCCCGGTGCGCTTTTCACATACCCATAGTCGATGATGAGCGCGGCGCCGCCATGGTGCGCGATGCGGGCGGCGATGTCTTCGGCGATGGCGGTGGCGGCGGGGCAGGTTTCGGCGATGGAACCGATGGGCGCATTTCGCACATTTTCGGCGAGCGCCTTGTCGTTCGCGGCGGCGACGGGCGCCAGGACGGGCACGAATTTGCCGTCACGGAAATCGACGCAGCGTTCGCACCAGCCGCGTTCCGTGCGCTGATATTGCGTGACCGGAAGCGCGTCGAAAAATTCGTTGGCAATGAGAAAGAGCGGCAGCGCGGGCAATTCGCCGATCGAGACGTGCCATTGCGCTTCAGGCACGCGGGCGCGCTGAGCTTCGCGCAGCGCCGGGCTCGTCTCGACGAAATGGACGGATGCAGCCTCCACCATGCCCGGCACGGTGCGCATGGCGCGCAGCGCATCGGCCATCAGCGTGCCGCGGCCGGGGCCGAGTTCGGCAAGGGCGAAGGGCGCGGGGCGGCCGCCTGCGATCCAGCGGTCGGCAAGCCAGAGGCCGATCAGCTCGCCGAACATCTGACTCACTTCGGGCGCGGTGGTGAAATCGCCCGCACGGCCCAGCGGATCGCGCGTGATGTAGTAGCCATGTTCGGGATGGCCGAGGGCGAGCGCCATGTAGTGCGACAGGGGCAGGGGCCCCGTTTCGCCGATCAGGCGAATGAGGTGATCGCGGAGACCGGCGCCGCTCATTTCGTCCTTGCGGGCCCGGCGGCGCGGTTGGCGAAGACCCACATGAGCGCGGCGCCCGCAAGCGCCATCGGGATCGACAGCGCCATGCCCATGGTGAGCCAGCCGCCCGCGAGATAGCCGATCTGCGCATCGGGCTCGCGGAAGAATTCGACGAAGGTGCGCGCGATGCCATAGCCGCAGATGAAGGCGCCGGTGACGACGCCGGGCTTTTTCAGCGCACCGAGACGCCAGACGAGGAACCAGAGAATGGCAAAGAGCAGGATGCCTTCAAGCGCCGCCTCATAGAGCTGGCTCGGATGGCGCGGCAGCGGGCCGCCATTGGGAAAGACGACGCCCCAGGGCACATCCGTCACGCGGCCCCAGAGTTCGGAATTGATGAAATTGGCGATGCGGCCGAAGAAGAGGCCGATCGTGGCGGCGGCGCTCGTCACATCCATCAATGAGGTGAGCGGGAGCTTGCGGGCGCGCGAGAAGAGGAACATGGCGGCGAGAACACCCGCCGCGCCGCCGTGGAAGCTCATGCCGCCCTGCCAGACATAAAGCACTTCGAGCGGGTGCCAGAGATAGTGGCCGGGATTGTAGAACACGACATAGCCGAGGCGGCCGCCGAGAATGACGCCGAGCGCCACCCAGAGCAGCATGTCGTCCACATCGTTTCTGGTGAGCGGCGATTTCTTCGGCCAGAGGCGATCGGCTTCCGCGAGCATGATGACATAGCGCCAGCCGAGGATGAGACCCGCGATATAGGCGAGCGCATACCAGCGGATCGCAAAGGGGCCGATCTCGATCAGGACGGGGTCGATATGGGGAAAGGGCATGAGGCTCCGGCTTTCGGCACTGGCGATGCGCGCCAGTTTGGCGCGGCCGGGCTTCAAGTCAAGGAAGGGACGCGCGGGGCTTGATTGCGGACAAGCTGTCGAGACCAACCGTCCTGAGATTTGCGGCGCAATTCTTGAGGCTTGCGCTCGACAAAAAACGGGCGGCCAGATGGCCGCCCGTCCATGTGCGAGAGCCTGTGCGTCGGCGTCAGTTCTTCGCCGGAATCACGACCTTCATGGATTCATAGCCGCGCACGAAGGTGGAATAGGTGCGCTTCGGTTCGCCGACCAGCCGGATTTCCGGGAAACGCTTGAGGATTTCTTCCCAGATGATGGTGAGCTGAAGTTCGGCAAGGCGGTTGCCGACGCAGCGGTGGATGCCGAAGCCGAAGGAAATGTGCTGGCGGGGCCGCGCGCGGTCGATGATGTAATCGTTCGGACGCTCGATGACTTCATCGTCGCGGTTGCCCGAGAGATACCACATGACGACCTTGTCGCCTTCGCGGATCTTCTTGCCCTGGAATTCGATGTCACGGTTCGCGGTGCGGCGCATATGGGCGAGCGGCGTCTGCCAGCGGATCGTTTCGGAAACCATCGGCGTGACGAGCGAAGGATCATTGCGCAGCTTCGCATACTGATCCGGGTTCTGGTTCAGCGCGAGAATGGAGCCGGAGATGGTGTTGCGCGTCGTGTCGTTGCCGCCGACGGTCAGCAGCACGACATTGCCGAAATATTCACGCGGCTCCATGTTCCGCGTTTCGGGATGATGCGCGAGCATGGAAATGAGGTCGCCGGTCGGCTCGGCATTGACCTTCTCATTCCAGAGGTTCGTGAAATAGGCATTGTATTCGCCGAAGATCTCGAGCTTCTGCTCGAGCGTCTCGACGAGGCCGCCCGCCACCGGAATGGCGGTGACGACATCCGACCAGTAGGTGATCTTGCGGCGGTCTTCCTGCGGTGCGCCGAACAGCGTCGCCAGCGTCATCGCGGTGAGTTCCTTCGAGACGAGATCGACCCAGTCGAATTCCTCGCCGATGGGCAGGCCGTCGAGAATGCCGGCGGCGCGCTCGCGGATCTGCGGTGCCATCTGGGCGAGCGCGGAGGGGGCGACGGCGGGGCTCACCGCCTTGCGCTGCACGTCGTGGCGCGGCGGGTCCATGGCGATGAACATGGGCAGCGGCTCGAAATTCTGCTGGCCGCCGCTGATCGTGATGCCGCCTTTCATATAGTCGGACGAGAAGACCTGGTGGTTCGTGTCGACCGCCATGATGTCGTTGTATTTGGTGATCGACCAATAGGGGCCGTATTCGCTTTCCGGCGTGTAATGAACCGGGTCTTCGGCGCGCAGGCGCTCGAACCAGGGCAATACCGCATCGGCCTCGAAAAGCGCGGGCTGGGCGGGATCGAGGGTTTCGAGCGGCTGGGCATAAGCCGCCTCCCTGTCGAGATCCTTCTTTGAAACCTGCTCGTTCATGGCTCTGTTCCTCCGGTCTTGTGCGGTTATTCAGGCCATATAGCGGCCATTCGAACAGCGTTCTGCAATGCCGGAATGGCCCTGAAGCGGCCCGGCCGCTGCGGCTTTTCGACCCGCTCAGGCGCCGCGGTCGATCAGGAAGGCGGCACCGGCCATCAGTTTCTCGATCCGCTCCAGGGGGATTTCGCCCGGCGGGTAGGAAGCGGTGATGGCGGCGATGCCGCGCCCCATTGCCCAGATCGCATGGGCGGCATTTTCCTGATGCTCGGGCGGCAGGCGGTCGTCCTCCGCCATCGAGGCACGGTAGGCGGCGATGGTGGCAAGCTCCGCCTCACGCAATGCGGCGTGCTGGGCCATCAGATGCTCGTCGAACATCAGCGTGGCAAGGGCGGGATGGGCCAGCACGAAACTGAAAAAGGCGCGCGCGGCGGCCCGCATGGGCGGGGCATGTTCCGGCAGGGTGCGGAAATGGGCGATTTCGCGTTGCAGGTCCTGGAAGCCGGAGAGCGCAAGGTGCAGCAGCAGCTCTTCCTTGTTGGCGAAGTAATGATAGATCGAGGCCAGACCGATGCCGGCGCTGTCGGCGATGGCGCGCAGGCTGAGCGCGGCGACGCCCTTTTCGGCGAGGATCTGCATGGCGGCGGCCAGCGTGCGGGCGCGGACGCTGTCGATCGCAAGCAGCGAGTCCGAGGGGCGCTCGCTCCCGCCATCCCTGCGGCCAAAGAGCGGCTTGCCGCTTGCCACCGCGCTCAGCGCCTCGCGGATGCCTTTCGGCAATTCGGTTTTTCTGTCCTTGGCCATGCGTTCATCGATCCGGGGGCGGCAACCAGCGAAGTCTATCATGGGGTTTTCGCGCGGGTTCGCTTTTCGGGCGCGGTGCGACTATGTTGCCTCGAAGCATCGTGAGCGGAGCAGCCCCATGACCCAGACCCAGAACCGGATTTTCGACGAGCTTGGCAGGCTTTTCACCAATGCGGCGGGCGCCGCGCAGGGGGTCAGGCAGGAGATCGAGACGGTCATCAAGGGGCAGGCCGAGCGGCTCGTCGCCGACATGGATCTCGTGACGCGCGAGGAGTTCGAGGCGGTGCGCGCCATGGCGCAGCTTGCCCGCGAGGAGAACGAGACCCTGAAGGCGCGGATCGAGGCGCTGGAAGCGGCGCTGGCCAAGAAGGCCACCAAGAAGGCGGCCAGCGCGGACGAGTGACGCCGCCTGCTTCATCCACAGATTCGGCCCGGATTTCCCCACCTATCGGGCGGGCAAGGGTTGCGCCGACTCAATGTGTCGGGCACGTTTGTCTGGTGTTCACGGGGCGGGCAGCCCACTAGATATGGGGTTCGGAGGATATTCGGGCCCCGGGGCAACCCGAGCGGGGTGATGAATGTCAGGCTCTGTCGCCGAAGCCGAAGAATTCGACGGCAATCCGCTCGATCTTCTCGAACAGGTCGCATCGATCCGCGACTGGTTCTTCGAGCGGAGCCATGAGGATGAGCTGAATATCTGCGTCGCCGGCGAGTGGCGGGACTATCAGCTTTCGCTCAACTGGCGGACCGATATTTCGGGCCTTCACGTCGCCTGCACGCTGGACCTGAAGGTGCCGGCGGAAAAACGGCCGGTGGTGCGCCACCTCATCACCCTCATCAACGAGCAGCTCTGGTCAGGCCATTTCGACATCTGGTCGGACGAGGGCGCGGTGCTCTATCGCAACAGCCTGCTGCTCTGCGGCGGGGCGGCGGCCACGCCCGAACAGTGTGAGGCGCTGCTGCGGCTCGCGGTGGACGCCTGCGAACGCTATTATCCGGCGCTGCAATTCGTGATGTGGGCGGGGAAGTCGGCCGAGGAGGCCATAGCCGCCGCCATGTTCGAAACGCAGGGAAGCGCCTGACGCGCCGACGGTTTCCTCAGAAGACGGTTCCAGAGATGACAGTTTCGATCGAGCGTCCGCTTGTACTTGTGGGCGCGGGCAAGATGGGCAGCGCGCTGCTTTCCGGCTGGCTTCAGGGCGGGCTTTCGCCTTCGCTCGTGCATGTGCGCGAGCCGCAGCCATCGGCCGAGATCGGGGCGCTGGCGGCGAAGGGGCTGAAGCTCAATGCGCCGGTCAGCGAGATTGCGGCGGCGCGGCCGGCGCTGGTGCTGATCGCGGTGAAGCCGCAGGCCATGGGCGCGGTGCTGCCGGAGCTTGCGGCCCTGGTGCGGCCGGAAACCGTGTTCCTGTCGATTGCGGCGGGGACGGGGCTCGAGCGGCTGGAGGAACTGCTCGGCGCCGGCGTGGCGGCGATCCGCGCCATGCCGAATACGCCGGCATCGGTCGGACGCGGCATCACGGTCGCCCATGCGAACCGGCATGTGACGGCGGAGCAGCGCGCGCTGGCGGACGGGCTGCTGGCCGCCGTGGGCGAGGTCGGCTGGGTCGAGAGCGAGGGGCTGATCGATGCGGTGACGGCGATCTCGGGCAGCGGGCCTGCCTATGTGTTCTATCTCGTCGAATGTCTCGCCGCGGCGGGCGAGGCGCTGGGGCTCGATGCGGCGCTGGCGATGAAGCTCGCGCGGGAGACGGTGAGCGGATCGGGCGAGATGCTGCACCGGCTGCCGGAACCGGCCTCGGAACTGCGCGCCAATGTGACATCGCCGGGCGGCACGACGGCGGCGGCGCTCGATGTGCTGATGGGCGAGGGGGGGTTGTCGCCGCTGATGCGCCGGGCGGCGATGGCGGCGCGCGACCGGGCGCGCGAACTCGGCAAGTAGGCTCGCCTTCGGGCCTTGCGGGGCCTATGTTTCTTCCGTCAGGAGAAAGACATGGCCCGCAAGAGCGACCCGGAAGACAAGATCATCAATGCCGCGATGAAGCTCGCCGCGACGCGCGGCTGGCAGGCGCTGACGCTGGCCGACATCGCCAAGGCGGCGAAGCTGAAGCTGCCGGACATGCCGGCGCATTTTTCGTCGAAGACCGCCATTCTCGCCGCCTATGGACGGCGGATCGATGCGCGCGTCCTCGATGAAGCGGCCGCCGCGGAGATGGAAGGCGAAAGTGCGCGCGACCGGCTGTTCGACGTGCTGATGATGCGTTTCGACGCGATGGCGGGCGAGAAGGCGGCGCTGAGGCGCATCGCGGCGGACCTGAAGCGGGAGCCGCTTTCCTCTGCCGTGCTGGCGCGGCCGGTGCTGCAATCCATGAGCTGGATGCTGGAAGCGGCGGGGATCGACTCCTCCGGCATTGCGGGCGCCGTGCGGGCGCGCGGCCTGGCGCTGATCTGGGCCTCGGCCTTCAAGGCCTGGCTCGACGATGATGACGACCAGTCGAAGACCATGGCGGTGCTCGACCGCAGGCTTGCGGATGCGGCGATGCTGATCGAGCGCGTGTCGCGCCTCATGCCGAAGCGCCGCGCGGCGGAAGAAGCCGCCTAGAGGTGCCCGTCAGAAATGCCCGTCAGAAATGAAAGACGCGGCAGGCGGTGAGCTTGGCATGTTTCCATTCGAGGATTTCGGCGACGCGCTTGCGGCCCGCCTCGTCGCCATTCACCACGCGCCAGTATTCGATGGCGGCGCGGCCTTCATCATCCGTTCCCTCGGCGATCACATTCGTTATGTCGGCGCGGAAGCCCGTGAGGCGCGTTGCGACGGCGGCGGCATAGGTGCGCATCTCCGCCGGGCCATGAAGCGTTGCATCGGGGCGGTTCAGATAGGTGGTGACGGCGGCGCTCATATGGGTGGCGCCTTCGGCGTAAAGCGCGGCGACCTTTTCCGGGTCGAGGTCCGACCAGGCCCGCTGCCATTCCGCAACCATTCGGGGGAGGTTCATGACGGTCTCCGGGATGCCATGCGGCGCAGGATAGGCGACAACGGCATTTAGGTCAATAATATTGACCTAAATCAGACCGGCAGATGGATGATCGCCCGCAGGCCGCCCATGGGGCTGCGGGCAAGCGTGATGTCGCCGCCATGGCCGCGGGCGATGTCGCGGGCGATGGCAAGGCCAAGGCCGGTGCCGCCCTTGTCGAGATTGCGGGCGGCATCGAGCCGGTAGAAGGGACGGAAGACTTCTTCGAGCTGATCGTCCGGTATGCCTTCGCCGTCATCGTCCACGAGAATGTCGATGCTGCCCGCGTCGTCCTGTTCGGCATCGCGGATCGCCGTCACCCAGACATGGGGCGCATATTTGCCGGCATTGTCGATGATGTTGGTGAGGCACCGCTTGAAGGCATGGCGCCGGAGCGGCAGCGTCAGATCGCCATGCAGGTCGAGCTTCACATCATGGCCCTTGCGCACCGCATCGTCGCGCACCTCGGCAATGAGATCGGCAAGATCGGTCTCGACCGACGGCTCGCCCTGATGACCGCGGGCGAACTCGAGATAATCCTCGAGCATCCGTTCCATCTCGGCGATGTCCTCGCGCAGCTCCGCGATTTCCGGTCCGTCGGGCAGCATGGCGAGTTGCAGCTTGAAGCGCGTGAGGGGCGTGCGCAGATCGTGGCTGACGCCTGCGAGCATGGCGGTGCGCTGTTCGATGTGACGCTCGATGCGGGCGCGCATGTCCATGAAGGCCTGTGCGGCGCGGCGCACTTCCGAGGCGCCCTGCGGGCGGAAGCTCTCCACATCGCGGCCCATGCCGAAGGATTCGGCGGCGGCGGCGAGACGCTCGATCGGCCGGATCTGGTTCCGCAGGAAAATGATCGCAACGATGATGAGCACGATCGAGGTGCCGACCATCCAGACGATGAAGATGTGCGAGTTCGAGGCATAGACCTGCGAAGCGGGCGAGAGCACGCGCATCACGCCGCCATCATAGGCGATGCGGATATCGACATAGCTGTTCTGCCGCAGCGTGTTGATCCAGTAGGGGCGGGCGATGCGCTTGCGGATTTCATCATTGAGGGAGTCCGCCAGCAGGCCGCCGGTGGATGAGGCGGTATCGGGCAGCCGCTCGCCTTCGAGGAAGGCGACGGGCAGGCCGAGATTCTCGCCGGCCCGCCGCGTGATGCGCGCGGCATGGAAGGGCGATGGATCTTCCTCGAACTCCTCGAGAAGCATGGCGATTTCGGCAATGGTCTTGGCCGAGAGGCGTTCCGTGACGAGCTGCCAGTGCCGCTCGAGAAAGACATAGGTGACGACGATCTGGAGCAGCACCATCGGCGCGACGATGATGATGAGCGAGCGCCAGTAGAGGCCTGCGGGCATGAGCCGCTTCAGCAGCAGGAAGGGATGCAGCGCGGCGAGCGCAGGCGCGGCACGGCTTCGGCGTGTCGGGGCTCCGGTCCGGTTTTCGGTATCGGATTGCGGCATGTGCATCAATCCGGCATCAGCGCGTAGCCTTCGCCGCGCACGGTTTGCAGATAGACCGGATTTTTCGGATCGGCTTCGAGCTTGCGGCGCAGACGATTGATCTGCACGTCGATGGAGCGTTCGGCCGCTTCATTGTCGCAGAGGTCGAGGCGCGAAAGCGGCTTGCCGGGATTGGCGGCAAAAATGCGCATGAGCTGTATCTCGCGCGTCGTCAGCCTTATCTGGCGGTCGCCATCCCAAAGCTCGCCGCGCGTGACATTGAAACGAAGCGGCCCGAGGGATATTTCATCGGCCTTCTTCATGCCCGGCATCTGCGCGCGCCGCAGGATGGTGCCGATGCGCAAAAGCAGTTCGCGCGGTTCGAAGGGCTTGGCGAGGTAATCATCGGCACCGCGTTCGAGGCCCTCGATGCGGTCGCCCGCCTCGCCGCGCGCGGTGAGCATGAGGATCGGCACCGGAGAGATGCGCCGCAGCGACTGCGCGAAGTCGAAGCCGCTTTCGCCGGGCATCATCACGTCGAGCACGATGAGATCGAAGGCGAGACCTTCGAGACGGGCGCGCGCCTCCGCCGCATGTTCGGCGGTGGTGACGCGGAAGCCGTTTTCGCTCAGGTAACGCTTCAGAAGCTCGCGGATGCGGCGGTCGTCATCGACGACGAGGATATGCGGCGCATCGTCGGCGACGGGCGCGCGAGCCGGCTGCACTGTGCTTCCCTGGTCTGCGGCCAATATGCCGTCTCCTTCGCCCTGTGCCTGCGGCGCTAGTTGTTCTTCGCGGGCTGGGCCGCAATGAGGCGTTCCACTTCCGGCCGGTCGTCCTCGTTCACAAGCGCGAGCAGAACGGCGCGCCAGGCGGCCTCGGCGCCGGGACCGGCGCTGGCGAGCGCGGCGGCGACACGCGCCTGCTGGGGCGCGGCGAGGCGCTGCTCCAGTTCGATGCCGGCGGGCGTGAGGAAAAGAAGCCGCTGGCGGCGGTCCTGCTTGCCGGTTTGCTGCTCGATGAAGCCGCGCTCGATCAACTGCTTCAGGACGCGGGCGAGGCTCTGCTTGGTGATGCGCAGAATATTCAGCAGTTCCGCCACCGTGATGCCGGGATGGCGGCCCACGAAATGGATGACCCGGTGGTGGGCGCGGCCGAAATCATATTTGGCGAGAAGCTCGTCCGGGTCGCTGATGAAGTCCCGGTAGGCGAAGAAAAGAAGCTCGATCGCCTCGGTCAATGGGCCGGTTTCGCGCGCGGGCACCCCTTGCGCGGGGCGTTCTGCCGCGCGGGCCGCCGATTTACCCGTTGGTTTTGCCGTGACCGTCATTTTATGTCAGCCATGTTGACATATTTTCCGCCAAGTGCTACCCCTTTCGAACCGCTTGAGACAGAATGGGCGCAAAGGCCGGGCAGATCGAATCTGCCGGTCAGTATAAAGGAAGTTCGCCCGAACTGGCTGTCTCCGGCAAATCCCCCAAGGGGGACGCGGGCAGCCGGACAAGATTGGCAAAAACCGGCGCGGCGCGAAACGGCATCAGGAAACTTGGTCATGGCAGACGTTCCCTTCGACAAACGCGACGGCTTTATCTGGTTCAATGGCGAGCTTGTGCCGTGGTCGGATGCCAAGGTGCATGTGCTGACGCATGGCCTGCATTATGCGAGCTGCGTGTTCGAAGGCTGCCGGATGTATGGCGGCGAAATCTTCAAGCTGCGCGAACATTCCGAACGGCTCATCAAGTCGGCGGAAATTCTCGGCTTCACGATCCCCTACAGCGTCGAGGAAATCGACGAGGCCTGTGTCGCGGCTGTGCGTGCGCAGAAGCTGACCGACGGCTATGTGCGCCCGGTCGCCTGGCGCGGCAGCGAGGCGATGGGCGTTTCGGCGCAGAAGAACAAGATCAATCTCGCGGTCGCGGCCTGGGAATGGCCGTCCTATTTCGACCCCGAGCAGCGCAAGAAGGGCATCCGCCTCGACATCGCGCAATACAAGCGGCCTTCGCCGGAAACGGCGCCTTCGATGGCGAAGGCGGCGGGCCTCTACATGATCTGCACGATCTCGAAGCACGCGGCCGAGAACAAGGGCTATGCCGACGCGCTGATGTATGACTATCGCGGCTATGTGGCGGAAGCGACGGGCGCCAACATCTTCTTCATCAAGGACGGCGTCATCCATACGCCGAAGCCGGACTGCTTCCTCGACGGCATCACGCGCCAGACCGTGATCGGCCTCGCCAAGGCGCGCGGCTACGAGCTGATCGAACGGCACATCAAGCCGGAAGAGCTTTCGGAATTTTCCGAATGTTTCATCACCGGCACGGCCGCGGAAGTGACGCCGGTGGGCGAGATCGGTCCCCACAAGTTCACGCCGGGCGAGATCACCAGCAATCTCCACCAGGACTATATTGCCGCTGTTCATGCGCATCAGCATCGCGCCAAGGCGGCGAATGGCTGAGCAGGCCGGCATCGAATGAAAAAGGGCGGCTCCTTGCGGGCCGCCTTTTTGTTTGGGTGGGTGGATATTACGTTGCAGCGTTGAGCTCAAATTGTGGTCAAGTAGATTTCATTCTAGGGGCAAGTTCTCAGTTATGAATAGCATGTGGATCTTTTAAAGTTCGCAGAGGAACCGCGCGATGCGATAGGTTCTCAGCCAACTGGGTTAGCTAAGGATAATTGGACATGCAAAAATATGCCTCATCCAGTGCTGCGCTGGTGCTGTCAGTTTTGCTCGCATCATGTGAAGTGACACCAGATCAGATGGAGACATCCGGGCCACCACCTGAGAATTTCAGGGAACTGACACTTCAGCACCTTCGAGCCACTCTTTTCGATCCGTACAGTGTACGTGATGCAGAAATTGCCGCGCCGACTTTAAAACCCTCATGGGTGTTGGGCGACCCTCCAGGTTGGGTTGTTTGCTGGCGAGCAAATGCTAAGAATCGAATGGGTGGGTATGTAGGTGTAACCGAGTCGCGAGTGCTTATCCGAAATGGCCGTGTAGTCTCGTCAGATGAGGGCGACGCGCCGTACTATTGCGGAAATGCCGTGTATCAGCCATTCCCCGAATTGGAACAAATTCAATAGATCAATCTGGGCACATACTGCTACCGATGTTGCGGATCGGAAGATGTGTTCGATGCACTTGAGATGGTGGTATGTGATGTTAAGCAGAGTGTCTGCTCATCTCACTCCCACTTCTTCATGGCTTCATCGTCGCTTTCGCGTGCATCGACCCAATGGGCCTCGCCGTTCCGCTCCTCCTTCTTCCAGAAGGGGGCGCGGGTTTTCAGATAGTCCATGAGGAAGGAGGCGGCCTCGAAGGCAGCCTGACGATGGGCGGAAGCGGCGATGACGAGGACGATATTGTCGCCGGGGAGAAGCCGGCCGGTGCGATGCAGGATGAGGCTAGCCTGAAGCGGCCAGCGGCGATGGGCCTCGGCCTCGATGCGGGCGAGTTCCTTCTCCGTCATGCCGGGATAGTGTTCGAGTTCGAGCGGCACATCGCGGACAATGCCGGAAAAGGTGACGACGGCGCCGATATCCGTGCGGCCTGCCGTCAGCGCCCTCACTTCGGCGCCGATGTCGAAATCCTGCGGTCCGACGCGGATCATGGGATCAGCCGCCGGTGACGGGCGGGAAGAAGGCGATTTCCGATGCGCCTGCGACCGGCGTTGCGAGATCGCCATGTTCCTGATCGACGGCGCAGCGGATGAGCGCGAGATCGGCGAAGGCGAGGGCATAGTTTTCGCCGCGCGATTTCAGCCAGCCGATGACGCCCGCGACATCGCTGATGGCGGCGGGCAGCGTCACATCTTCCTCGGCGATGCCGGCCTTCTCCTTCACCCAGGCGAAATAGAGAAGTTTCACGAGCGCGATTCCCGTTCGGCGGCGGGCGGCTGCGGCTTTTTCGCGGGCTCGTCCTCGCGCAGATGGTCGATACTGGCGCGGAAATAGTCGATGCCGGTATAGAGCGTGAGGATGGCCGCGGCCCAGAGAAGCGTGAGGCCGGTTTCGGTGATGCCGGGCACGATCTTGTCGGCGGCGGGGCCTGCGAGCAGGAAGGCGAGGGCTACCATCTGGATCGCCGTCTTCCACTTCGCAAGCTGCGTCACCGGCACACTGACGCGAAGCTCGGCCAGAAATTCGCGCAGGCCCGAGACGAGAATCTCGCGGCAGAGAATGATGATTGCCGCCCAGAGCGAGAAGCCCGCGATGATGCCCTGCCAGGTGAGCGCGATCAGCACGACGGCGACGAGCAGCTTGTCGGCGATCGGATCGAGCATGCGGCCGAGCTTCGACTGCTGCTCCCAGGCGCGGGCGAGATAGCCGTCGAAGAAATCCGTGAGGCCTGCGATGATGAAGAGCGCAAGCGCGATCCAATGCGAGGCATCGCCGGGAATGTAGAAGCAGACCACCACTGCGGGCACCAGCGCGATGCGGAAATAGGTCAGCAGGTTCGGAAGATTGGTAGCCATTCTTCGGTCAGCTCCGTTGTCAGCGGGCCGAGTTTAGCATTCTCGACCCGATTGTCGCGGCTCACGATCACGATGCCGAATCGGGATTGCCGTGAAAATGATCGTAAACGGCGCGTGCGACCTTTTCGCTGATCCCTTCCACGGCTTCCAGATCGGCAAGGCCGGCGCGGGAGACGGCGCGGGCGGAACCGAAATGCTGCAACAATGCGCGCTTGCGGCCGGGGCCGATGCCGGGAATTTCGTCGAGCGGATTTGCGCCGATGGCTTTCGAGCGGCGCGCGCGATGGCTGCCGATCGCGTAGCGGTGGGCTTCGTCGCGCAGGCGCTGGAGGTAGTAGAGGACGGGATTGCGCGGCTCCAGCATGAAGCCGGGCTTGCCCGCCATGAAGAAGCGTTCGCGGCCGGCATCGCGCTCCGGCCCCTTGGCGACGCCGACGGCCGTCACATTTTCGATACCGAGTTCGGCGAGCACATCGAGCGCGACCTTGAGCTGGCCCGCGCCGCCGTCGATCAGGATGAGATCGGGCCAGGCATTTTCGTCAGCCTTGTTCTCCCCGCTCTTCTTGAGCAGGCGGGTGAAGCGGCGCGTCAGCACTTCGCGCATCATGGCGTAGTCGTCGCCGGGCTCCACATCCTCGCCCCTGATGTTGAACTTGCGGTACTGGTTCTTCATGAAGCCTTCGGGCCCTGCGACGATCATGCCGCCGACGGGCTTGGTGCCGGAGATGTGGCTGTTGTCATAGACCTCGATGCGGCGCGGCGGCGCATCGAGATCGAAGACTTCGGCGACGCCTTCGAGGAGCTTGCGCTGCGTCGAGCTTTCGGCGAGGCGGCGGCCCAGCGCCTCGCGCGCATTGGTGAGCGCGTGATCGACAAGCTCGCGCTTCTCGCCCCGGCGCGGCACACCCACCGCGACCTTGCGGCCGGCGCGAATGGTGAGCGCCTCGGCGAGCAGGGCGCGGCCCGGCACATCATGGCTGAGCAGCACCATGCGCGGCGGCGGGCGGTCTTCGTAGAATTGCGCGAGGAAGGCATCGAGCACGTCCTCCGTCGGAAGTTCCTTGTCGTGGCGGGGGAAATAGGCGCGGTTGCCCCAGTTCTGTCCGGCGCGGAAGAAGAAAACCTGCACGCAGGTCTGGCCGCCTTCCGTCCATGCGGCAAAGACATCGGCTTCGGCGACGGTTTGCGGATTGATGCCCTGATGCTGCTGGATCTGCGTCAGCGCGCGGATGCGGTCGCGGTAGATGGCGGCGCGTTCGAAATCGAGTTCCGCGGCGGCTTCGTCCATCAGCGTCACGAGTTCGCGCTGCGTCTTGCGGCTGCGGCCCTTCAGGAAGTCGCGCGCCTCGGCGACGAGCCTTGCATAGCCTTCCTCGCCGATCTCGCCGGTGCAGGGCGCGCTGCACCGCTTGATCTGGAAGAGAAGGCAGGGGCGGGTGCGGCTCTCGAAAACGCTGTCGGAGCAGGAGCGGAGGAGAAACGCCTTTTGCAGCGCGTTGAGCGTGGCGGTCACGGCGCCGGCGCTGGCGAAGGGGCCGTAATAGTCGCCGCTGCGCGTGCGGGCGCCGCGATGCTTCAGCACTTGCGGAAAGGGATGGTCGCCGGTCAGCAGGATATAGGGAAAGGACTTGTCGTCCCGCATCAGCACGTTGTAGCGGGGCTTCAGGCGCTTGATGAGGTTCGCCTCGAGAAGCAGCGCATCGGTCTCGGTCGCGGTGGTGATGAATTCCATCTGCGCGGTGGAGGCGATCATGCGGGCGATGCGGTTCGAATGGCCGCCGGGCTTGGCATAGTTCGAGACGCGCTTTTTCAGGCTGCGTGCCTTGCCGACATAGAGAAGTTCGCCATCGGCGGCATACATGCGGTAGACGCCGGGGCTGTCGGGGAGGAGCTTCACCTTGGCCGAAATCAGGGCCGCGCCCACGGGTTTTTCCGGGGCGGCGGGCGGATTTGCGGTGTTGTCGCCGGAATCGGTCATGGCTGTCTGTATAGCATTGCCGGTGCGGGCGGGTGCGGCTGTCGCCTTTGCTCCATATTGGTGCGGCGCCTGTGGATAAGTTTGTTGACAGCTTTGGCCGGGAGAGAGGCCGCTGCCGTCAAGGCTTTGTAATAATTAGGATTTGTGACGCGGCCCGGAAAATCCGCCACGTTTTAAGGCATTGAAATCTATGGGTTTTTCTGACCTATCCAGGCGCGCCCGCCGGGCCGGGGCGGCGCAGGTCTGTCATGTCCGGCCGGACAGAAGCCTGAGGCGCTGCTGTGCACAAACCTTCCGTGTGCGGCATTTGGTATCGGCAAATAGTTGATTCCATTGCCGCTTTCCGGGGACCTTCCGGCGTCAGGAACGATGGCGGCTGCGTTCGATCTCGACGCCGACGCTGGCGGCTTCGGGAATGACGGCGAGTTTCTCCACCCGGACCCGCGCGACCTGCACCCTTTCATCGCCAAGACAGGAGGCGGCGATGCGCTCGGCCAGCGTTTCGACAAGGTTCAGATGACCTTCCTCGACGATCGCCCGGATGTTGCCGACCACGGTTGCGTAGCAGACGACATTCTTCAGGTCGTCGCCATGCGCGGCTTCGGCGACGGTGAGATCGACATTGACGCGGACCGGCTGGGTGCGGCCCTTCTCGTCCTTGTAGACGCCGATATGGGCATCGAGCAGCAGGTCGCGGACGAAGACATGGCGGATCGCCCTTTCCGCACTGGCGATTTTCAGCGGCGTCACATTGTCGGGCTGGCTCATCATGCGTCCTATTCGGAAATGCCGGCGACGTCCGGCGTTTCCCATGCGAGGTGCTGGCCGCCATCGAGCGCGATCATCTGGCCGGTCATGGCGGGCGCGGAGAGGATAAACCCGATTGCGGCGTAAATCTCGGCCGGCGATGTGCCGCGGCGAAGAATGGTGGCGTCGAGCTGCTTCTGAAAGTCGGCGGCGGACTGGCGCGCATTGGCAAGCGCCGGGCCGGGGCCGATGGCGTTGACGCGGATCGATGGGGCGAGCGAGCGGGCGAGGATCTGCGTCATGTCCCAGAGTGCCATCTTGCTCACCGTGTAGGAGAAGAAGCGCGGCGTGGGCGCCCAGACGCGCTGGTCGACGATATTGACGATATTGCCTTCCGCCCCTTCGGGGAGCTGCGCGGCGAAGCCCTGCGAGAGAAGGGCGGGCGCGCGCAGGTTGATGTCGATATGGGCGGCCCAGCTTTCCGGCGTCATGGTTTCGATCTCGTCATGCTCGAAAAGCGAGGCATTGTTGACGAGAAGGGAGAGGGGCCCGATGGCCTTCACGGCGGCGGCGACGAGACCTTGCGTGGCTGCGAGGTCCGAGAGGTCGGCCTGCACCAGCTCTGCCCGGCCGCCCGCGGCGCGGATTTCCGCCTGGACTTCGGCGGCCTCGCCGGCCGAATGGTTGTGATGCAGCGCCACCGCCCAGCCGTCGCGCGCGAGGCCGCGCGCGATCTCGCGGCCGACACGCCGCGCGGCGCCGGTGACGAGGGCGGCTTTGGGTGCTGCGGTCATTGTTTCTGTTCCTCGCCCTGTTCCTCAGACGGCCGGCGCATGGCCGAAGGCGAACATGGCGTAGAGATAGGCGCCATAGGCCGCAAGGAAAACAAGGCCCGCGCCGCGCCCGACCTTGCGGCCCGTCATCGCGATGGGCAGCAGCAGCACGGCGGCGCCGAGCATGACCCAGAGATGGAAGGACAGGAAGTCCGGCGAGACGGAAATCGGCGCGATGATCGCAGTCACGCCGAGGATCGCCAGAATGTTCATGATGTTGCTGCCGATGATGTTGCCGACGACGACATCGTCGTTGCGGCGGAAGACAGCCATGATGGAGGTCGCAAGTTCGGGCAGCGAGGTGCCGACGGCAATGAGCGAGAGGCCGATGACCGCGTCCGAGACGCCGAAGGTTTCGGCGATTTCGACACCGCCATTCACGACCAGATGCGCGCCGACCGGCAGACCGGCAATGCCGAATATGATCCTGAGCGCGATCATGCCGCGCGACATATCGGGAACTTCGATGTCGCCATGCGGCAGGTGATGGGTATCCGTCTGGCTGCCGGCGAAGGCGTCATCCGGCCTTTCCTGCGCGGCGAGGGCGGCGGTTCCGGCTTCGGCGCAATAGGGATTCCTGCGTGCGTCCCAGCCTGAATAGACGAGATAGGCGGCGAGCAGGGAGATGAGCAGGACGCCCTGCCAGAAGGCGAGCGGGCCGACGAAGCAGAGCACGGTCAGAAGCACGCTCGCCGCGAGCATGATGATCATGTTGTGCGGCACGGCGCGGCCGGAACAGGCAATGGGCGCGATAAGCGCCGGCAGGCCGAGGATCAGCAGAATGTTGGCGATGTTGCTGCCGACGACATTGCCGAGTGCGATGCCCGGCGCACCGGCCAGGGCTGCCTGCACGCTGACAAGGAGTTCCGGTGCGGAGGTGCCGAAGGCGACAATCGTCAGGGCGATGAGAAGCGGTGAAAGTCCGTAGCGCGCGGCGAGCGCCGATGCGCCCTGCACCAGAAAGTCGCCGCACACGATCAGGATCAGCAGGCCGCCCGCGACCAGCAGGAACATTTCGGACATCAACACGCCTCGTCAGGGAAATGGGCCGGGTGTGCCGGTGGCGGGGCGCCAGCGGCATTGCAGCGATACATGCGGTCGATGGCCCGCATTTCGGCGCCCGATCCTCTCGTCAAATGGCAGGTCCGCCCCCGGTCCCGGTCCCAAGGCATATAGGGGCGCGGCGGCGATATGGCAAGAATGCCGCCGGATTCACTATTCCGTTCGCGGTTCCGGCCGGTCAGGCCTCATAGATTGCATAGTGCTTGCGGGTGCGCTCCACGACTTCCCAGGTGCCGGAGAAACCGGCCGGGATGACGAAGGCATCGCCCGCCCGGACGGTCATGGCGGTGCCGCTGTCGCTGGTAATGACGCTCACACCCTCGAGGATGTGGCAGAACTCGTCTTCCGTGTAATGGACGATCCATTCGCCGGGATCGCCCTCCCAGATGCCGGAGAAGAACTTTCCATCCTGCGAGGTATAGAGGTTCCAGCTCCGGTTCTGCGGCCTGCCCTTGACGATCCGGTCCGGGGCGGGGCTCCCCTTTTCGGGCCTCAAATCCTTGATGTCGAAGGGGATAAGCGCCGGCTTCATCGATTCCTCCCAAAGATGTTTTTTCAATTCTACCACCTCACTGGCCGCGAGATTGCTGGGAATGGGGAGAGATTCCGCATCGCGTCCCGAAAAGGGACAAGTTGGGTCAGGGCGGCACGATGAGCGTTTCGAGCGAAGATTTCACCATGGTCCCGGAGGCGGGCAGGACGCCGCGGCCGCGCGGGATCAGCGCGCGCTTCCGGGCGGGGTATGAAGCGCGGCTTGCCCATGCGGCGGGGATCACGATCTACGAAACATTCGAGGCGGCCGAGCCGGTCTGGCGCGCCTTCGAGGAGCGGGCCAGGGGCACGGCTTTCCAGAGCTTCGACTGGCTTTCGATCTGGCACGCGCATGTGGGGGCCACAGAAGGCATCGAGCCTGCCATCGCGGTGGTGGCGCGGCAGGGGGAGACGCTGCTTCTCGCGCCTTTGGGTATCGAGCGGAAGCTCGGACTGCGGCGGCTTGTCTGGCTGGGCGGGCGGCTGGCCGACTACAAGGGGCCGCTCGTTGCGCCCGAATTCGAGGCGCAGGTGCCGCCATCCGAATTTCCGGCGCTGTGGAAGCAGATCCGCCGGGCGCTGCCGCAGCATGATCTTGTGCTGCTCGAGAACCAGCCGGTGTCGCTCGGCACGCCGGAGACGCCATTCGGCAATCCCTTTGCGGCGCTTGGCGGCGATGAGGCGCCGGATGCGGCCTGGGTGTTCGAGCTGCCCGGCGATTTCGACACCTTCACCAAACGCTACCGGGCGGAGACGCGCCGCGCCGACCGCTCGAAGCTGAAAAAGCTCGAAGCCGAAGGCGAAGTGACATTCCGCTTCGCGGCGACGCCGGAAGAGCGGCTGGCAATGGTGGAGGAGACGCTCGCGCGCAAGGCGGCACAGCTTGCCGCGCAGGGCATTGCCTCGATCTTTTCGGACGAACGGTATCTCGATGCCTTTCGCGCGCTGGCGCTGCTGCCGGAGGAGCGCAAGCTGATCGAGGCGGCGGAACTGAGGATCGACGGCATGTTCCTGTCCGGCAGTATCGGCCATCTGAAGAACGGCCGCGCCACGCTGATGGTTCATACCTATGATGCCGAGAAATTTCCGCGGCTTTCGCCGGGGCGGCTGCACCTTCTGAAGCTCATTCAATCGAGCATCGAGCGCGGGGTGGGCCTTTACGATCTTTCGGTCGGCTATGCGGCCTACAAGGAAAGTTTCTGCGAAGCGCCGACGGAGATGCGCAATCTCGTTGCCGGTGCGTCACCCATCGGGGCGCCGGCTGCCTTCGCGATCCGGCAGGGACTTGCGCTCAAACGCTTCGTCAAGAACGAACCGCGCCTCATGGCCGCGTTTCAGGCGCTGCGCGAAGGCTTCGCAAAAAAGTGACAGTCATATTGCCAATTTAATGGCGGCTGCCTAGTCTTGCCGGGTTTCCGGCAGGAGGGCTTCATGATGCGTATGACAGGGCCGCGCGTGCTCATCGCCGTGCTGGCGGTTTTCTATGGTGTGTTCGTCTGGTGGTATGGCGGCGCGGGCAAACCGCTGACGCCGGAGGAGACCGCGCATTATTTCGCGCTGCTGGACGGGCGCACACATTCGCATCCGAACCCTTCCCTGCGGGCTGCGATGGAGACGCTGGCGCGGAACGACGACGGACGCGAATTCTTCATGGTGAACCTGATCGATGACCCGGAAGACCCCGAGGCGGCGGCGGCCTATAACCGGCTCATCATTCCCGAACTTCTCAAGCGCGGCGGTATTCCCGTTTTCCTCGCGCGGCCCTTTGGCCGGTTCATGGAGCCCGAAGGGCTTGAAGGCTGGGACCAGGTGGCGATCGTCCGTTACCGGAGCTTCCGCGACCTGCTCGAGATGATTACGTCGGAGCGGGCACAGGAGATCGAAGAGCTAAAGGCGGGCTCGGTCTCGAAGACGCATGTCTTTCCGACGCATGTGCAATTCAGCTTCATCTGGGTGCGCTTCATCGTGGCGGTGCTGCTTGTTGCGCTCGGGCTGGCACTGCATCTCGCGCTCCGGCGCTTCGCCTTCTATGCGCGCAACTGACGCTCAGCGCGGGCGCTCCTCCCAGGGTTCGAGCGTGCCCGCGATGCGGCGCGGCTGCGGCGCCACGATCTGCGCGATGGCGGCGGCGGAAATCTCCTCATGGGTGAGCCAGCGCGAGGCACCGTTCTCGCGCATGAAGCCGAGGACGAGCTGCGCATAGGCGATATCCGTCTGATGGGCGAAGGCATCGGCGCGGATGGCAGCGATGGACGGCTCGCCATTGCTACCCGTCAGGATCGAACGCGAGCCCATTACTTCGACGAGGAGGCCGCCGGGCGCGATCATGGCGTCGATGGCGGCGCGGAGCCGTTCGGCGCGCGGCCTGATCCAGGTCAGCGCGAAATCGAAGGGGGCGTGGCCGGCAAGCGCGCTCACGAATACAGCCTCGCCGTCATAGGACAGGGGGAGGCGCGTGAGCTTCGCATCGAGCGCGGCGCTGCCGAAGGAGAAGGCGCCGGCATTGCGCGAGACGAGGACGCATTCATCGGCCTGCATGGCCACATGACGCGCGGCCGCGGCGAGCATGCCCGTGGTGCCGAGAAGGAGTGCCTTTCTCAAGGCAGGCGCCTAACCGCGCACACGCTCATAAAGCGCGAGGCCGCGATCGGTGATGCGGTCGGTGTAGCGGCGGAAGAAGCGATAGGCATGGTGCAGTGCCGGCGTACCCAGCACCAGCGCGGCGGCGGCGAAGGTGATGAAACCGCCGCCGACCAGCACATCCGTCATCCAGTGCGCGCCTGCGGCAAGGCGCGGCAGCGAGAAGATCACGGTGAGGCCGAGGGCGATGAGGCCGACGCGCCAGCCGAAGCCGAGCCACCAGACAAGCGTGAGCAGCATGGAAACGGTTGCATGATCGCCGGGAAAGCTCGAATTGGAGCCTTCCTTGGCGCGCGACCAGGAAATGAAATCCTGAATCGAATAGTAGCTGTCGAGCGCGAGCGACGGCGAGAGGCGCGGAAAGGAAATGATCTCGCGCTGAAGCGTGATGACGATGCCGAGCAGGATCACGGTCGCCACCGCGAAGGCGAGGCCGTGGCGGAAGCTGTCGATGCCGCCCCGCGAAATGACCGCGAGATAGAAGGAGGCGAGCACCAGCGCGGAGAAGACGTCGAAGAGACGGTCGCCGGTCAGCGCCCAGAAGGCGGCGATGCCCCGGCCCCAGGTGATGGTGGCGTTCAGCGCCTCGAAGGCGGCGACATCGAGCGCGTCCCAGGCGGCGCGCGTGGAGGGCAGCAGCCAGGAGACGAAAAGCAGCACCGCAAGACTGACCCAGCCGGCCAAGTGCTTCATGTTCCAGCGGTTCTCGAAAATGCCAGTCGTCGGGACGTTCATCGCGGCCGGGTCTCCCATGTCAGATTTGTGACGGGACTATAACCGCAATTCGCCGCTTCGATGAAATAACGGATTTATGCTGTCAAATTGTCGGGATGTGGCGGCCCGCGGCGCCGTCGCCGGGCGCGGCGAGGCGTTGCAGCAGGCGATAGGCGGCGGCACCGGCCAGCATCGCGCAAAGGCCGATGATGACGCCGGTGTCGAAGGTTTCCGGTAGATAGGCCTGTGTGGCGACGAGATGGCGGGTGCCGCCGATTTCGACAAATTCGCGGTGCTGAAAGGGCCAGACGGCCAGCAGCGAGCCGCCCATGATGCCTGTGGCGGCGAGCATCAGCGGTTGCGCATGGCGGGCGAGCAGCGCGCTCAACAGCCGCGACAGGGCGACGGCGCCGAGCACAGCGCCCGCGATCAAGGGGGCGAGATAGGTGAAGTCGATACGCGCCACAGCTTCGATCGTCGCCGCGTATTTGCCGAGCACGAGCAGCATGAGCGCGGCGGAAAGGCCGGGCATCATGGCGGCAACAGCGGCGATGAGCCCGCAAAGGAAGAGGAACCAGATTTCGTCCGGCGTATCGACCGGCGTCAGCAAGGCCATCGAGATGCCCGCAGCGACACCGAGCACAAGCCAGAGCCATTCGAAGCCGTGCGGCAGGCCATGACGGCGAAGCATTGTGACGGTGGCGGCGGCGATCACGCCGAAGAACAGGCCGAACATGATCTCCGGCAGTTCCTGCGTCATGAGTTCCAGGGGGACAACGCGCGAGAAGAAGGAAATGCCGGCTGCGGCGCCTGCCGTCAGCGTTACGAGAAAGACGAGATCGACATGACGCATCGCATCGAGGAGGCGGCCCGCGCGCAGGAGGCGCAGCAACTGCGCGTCGAAGCTCGCAATGTCGCGGATGAGACGGCGATAGAGGCCGAGGATCAGCGCAAAGCTTCCGCCGCTGACGCCGGGCATAAGCTGGGCGATGCCGAGCAGCGTGCCGCGCAGGAAGGGCGCCACGGGATTGGGCCCGCCTTCGCCGGCGCTGCCGATCTTCTCAATGGCGGTGAGCCAGAGATCGACCGCCCGGTCGGCTGCAAAGCGCGCCGCGCGGTTGAGGTGATGGAGGAGCGGTGTACCGAAGATCAGCGCGGCGGTGAGAAACGTGACGAATCCGCCGCCGACCAGCGCATCGGTGAGCCAGTGGGCGCCGGCCGCCATGCGCGGCAGGGCGAAGGCGACAGTGAGGCCGAGCGCGAGAAGGCCGATGCGGCGCCCATATGCCGCCCACCAGCACAGCGTCAGCAGCATCATCACGGTGGCATGATCGCCGGGGAAACTGTGGGGTGAGGTTTCCTTGGCGCGCGACCAGGGAATCCAGGACTGGATCGAATGGGCTGTTTCAAGCACCAGCGTCGGCGACAGGCGCGGATATTCGATCAACTCGCGCTGGAGGGCGATCACCACCAGCAGGATAATCGAGACGGAGATGCCGAAGGCGAGCCCCTGGCGCAGCCGTTCCATATCGCCGCGCGAGATGATGAAGAGATAGACGGTGAGGACGATCATCGCCGAGAAATAGTCGAAACGGCGGTCGCCTGTGAGCGCCCAGAAGAGTGCGGCGGCTTCATGCAGCGCCACGCTTGCATTCATCAGGCGGAAGAAGCCGAGGTCTGCCGCATCCCAGACGATGCGCGTGGACGGCAGGAACCAGGAGCCGATGAGAAGCAGCGCCGCGGCGCTCCACAGCGCAAGCTGGCGCATGTCCCAGCGGTTCTCAAAAATTCCGGTGTCGGCGCGGTCCTGCATCGCTGCGGCATCTGTGTGTCATTGAAACGACACAAGTATAACCGCCGTCCGTCCTTTCGCGGATGATTTCGGGCGCCGGTTGCCGCTTTAGGGGGCGAGCGTTGCCTTTTGGATTCACTTTCGGGGGATGCGCCTGATTTCCGGTGGCGCGCCGGATGAGCAGGAAAGAGGGCCGCGCGGGGACGCAGAGGCGTGACACGCCTACCGCCCCTTCCCCTTGTACTTCCGTGCCCGTGTCCCCGGCTTGCCGCTTGTCGAGCGGCCTTTCGGTTTGACGGTGCGGGCGACGCTTTCCTCGACCGCCGACTGGCGGGCCATGGGGTCGTCGGCGATGGCGAGTTCGGTGGCTTCCAGCCGCTTGATCTCGTCGCGGAGCCGCGCGGCGGTTTCAAATTCGAGGTCGGCGGCGGCTTCCTTCATGCGCGCTTCGAGGTCTGCGATATGGGCGCGGAGATTGTGGCCGATGAAGGCCTGATCGGCCTCGCCCGTGTCGACGCGGACATGGTCGCGCTCATAGACGCTTTCGAGAATGTCGCCGATATTGCGGCGGATGCTCTCCGGCGTGATTCCGTGTTCGAGGTTATAGGCCTGCTGCTTC
>JAHBYK010000018.1 GCA_019635965.1 Parvibaculum sp.
ACGCTCGATCACTTCCATGTTGCCGGTGTCAGGCGCGGCGCAGTTGAAGACTTCCGACGACCAGCCGACGCGGCCCATGACTTCGCAGAGCGAAGCATATTCGAGATTGGTGAGGCCGCCGCCGCGTTCCGATTCCGGCAGGAAGAGGTTCCAGAGGCCGGCTTCCTTCGCCTTCGGTTTCAGATCTTCGAGGATCTGCGGCACCTGCCAGGGATTGCCCGCCTTGCGGAAGGCTTCCATCTGGTCGTTATAGGTCTTCTCGTTCGGATAGATATGCTCGTCCATGAACTTCTCGAGACGCGCGAGCAGTTCCTTGGTTTTTTCGTTATGTTCGAAATTCATCGTTCTCCCCTTGGCGGTTTTTGTGGGCGGGAGGATTAGCGCCTCCCGTCGCAATATCGAATGGCGGCACTCTATCGGGTTGAGGGGAGCAAATCACGCAGAAAGCCGCGACGGAAGATCGCGGGGTCAGCTTCGCCGCACTGCGAAAAAATCCCGGAGCAGCGCCGCTGCCGCGGTCTCGCCGATGCCGCCATAGACCTCGGGGCGGTGGTGGCAGGTCGGCTGTTCAAATATGCGGGGGCCGTGGTCGACGCCACCGCCCTTTTCATCCGCCGCTCCGTAATAGAGGCGCCTTATCCGGGCAAATGAGATGGCGCCGGCGCACATGGGACAAGGCTCCAGCGTCACATAGAGGTCGAAGCCGATGAGCCGCTCTGTGCCCAACACCCGGCAGGCCTCGCGGATTGCGAGCATTTCGGCATGGGCCGTCGGGTCTTTCAATTCGAGTGTCCGATTGCCCGCCCGTGCGACGATCTGCCCCGCCGGCCCGGCGATGACCGCCCCCACCGGCACCTCGCCGCGCGCGGCCGCCGCCTCGGCTTCGGCGAGCGCGAGGTCCATCGGGCGCGGGGCGGCTTCGGGTTCAATCGTCATGGCGGGAACGTGCCCCGACGGTCCGGCCTTGGCAAGCGGCGGCTTCCGGTTCGAGCGTCCGCCTGATAAAGAGGGGCCATGACACCTGCCCCCACCCGCTCACCCGCCAAGGCTGCCGAGACGCCCGATGGCGACCGCATCGCGAAAGTGATCGCACGCGCCGGCATCTGCTCGCGCCGCGAGGCGGAAAAACTCATCGCCGACGGCCGCGTCACAGTGAACGGCAAGGTCATCTCCAGCCCTGCTCTCAATGTGACCGGGCGCGAGAAAATCACCGTCGACGGGAAAGACCTGCCTGCGCAGGAACCGGCGCGGCTCTGGCGCTATTACAAGGAGCCTGGCCTCGTCACCACGGCGCGCGACCCCGAAGGCCGCCCGACGGTTTTCGACAAGCTGCCGGGCGACATGCCCCGCGTCGTTTCGGTGGGGCGGCTCGACGTGAATACGGAAGGCCTCCTGCTCCTCACCAATGACGGCGAACTGGCAAGACTGCTCGAACTGCCTTCGACGGGCTGGACGCGGCGCTACCGCGTGCGCGCCTTTGGCGCCGTGACGCAAGCCGATCTCGAACGGCTGAAAGGGGGCATCACGGTCGAAGGCGTTCGCTACGGGCCAATCGAGGCAACGCTCGACAAAGTGCAGGGTTCGAATGTCTGGCTGACGCTCGGCCTCAAGGAAGGCAAGAACCGCGAAGTGAAGCGCGTGCTCGGCGCGCTCGGGCTTCGCGTGAACCGGCTCATCCGGCTTTCGTTCGGTCCGTTCCAGATCGGCGACCTGCAGCCCGGCGAGGTGAAGCAGGTGCCGAACCGTGTGCTGATGGACCAGCTCGGCGCCCATGCGGCGCAGTTCGAGCAGGAAACGGTCGCGCCGCGCCATGCGCAGAAGCAGGATCGCGCGGGCAAGAAACCATCCGGGCCGAAATCCGGCGGCGGCAAGCCTTCGGCCGGAAAACCTTCGAGTGGCAAGCCCGCAGGCAAACCGCCGCGGCCGCATCGCGCCGGCGCGCCTGACAAAAAAGGCGACAGAAAAAGAGGCCCTGAGCAAAACGGCCCCATGCACAAAGGAAAGTCCCATGCGGATCGTCGGCGGCGCCCTTAGAGGCCGAGCCATCATGGCGCCGAAGGGCGATCTCGTGCGGCCGACCGGCGATCGCACGCGCGAGGCGCTGTTCAACATTCTCGCTCATGCCGATTTCGACGGCTTCGCGCTTGAAGGCGCGAGGGTGCTCGATCTCTTTTCCGGCTCCGGCGCGCTCGGCATCGAGGCGATTTCGCGCGGCGCTTCCTTCGTCCTCTTCGTCGAGGAACACGCGGAGGGCCGCGCCGCCATTCGCGAGAACCTCGAAACGCTCGGGCTCAACGGCAACGCGAAAATCTACAAGCGCGATGCAACGAAGCTCGGGCCACGGCCCGGCAGTGTCGGCCCTGCGTTCAACCTGCTTTTCGCAGATCCGCCATATGGCAAGGGGCTGGGCGGCGCGGCGCTTCTTTCCGCGCGCGAGGGCGGCTGGCTCACCGAGGATGCGCTTTGCGTCGTCGAGGAAAGTGCGCTCTCCGACTTCGAGGCGCCCGAAGGTTTCGAGGAAGTCGACCGGCGGCGCTATCGCGACACGGAAATCATTTTCATGCAGCTCCGCTGAACGCGGCTGCCATTCGAGGATTTTCAGGTGACTCTGCTTTCCGGCCTCTCCGTCCTTGCCGACGACTATGACGCACTGCTCTGCGACGTATGGGGCGTACTGCATAATGGCCGTGTGGCCTATCCGGGCGTTGCGGATGCGCTGGCGCGCTTCCGCGCCAAGGGCGGGCATGTGCTGCTGCTCTCCAATGCGCCGCGGCCTTCCGATGCGCTGCCCGTCATGTTCCGCCAGATGGGGATTCCCGAAGATGTCTATGACGGCATCCTGACCTCGGGCGATGCCACCAAGTCCTTTCTCGCTTCGCATGAACTCGGGACACGCTGCTATCACATCGGGCCGGAACGCGACCTGCCGTTATTTGAGGGCACGCATGTCGAGCGTGTGGGCGAGGCCTCGGCGGAGTTCATTCTCGTCACCGGTCCGTTCGACGATGAAGTGGAAGGACCGGAGGACTACCGGGCGAGCTTCGAGCAACTGACGGCCCGCCGTCTGCCGCTAATCTGTGCCAACCCCGACATCGTGGTGGAGCGTGGCGACCGTCATATCTACTGCGCCGGGGCGCTGGCAAAGCTCTATGGCGAGCTGGGCGGCAAGGTCATCTATTTCGGCAAGCCACATGGGCCAGTCTATGGCATCGCGCGGCAAAGGCTTGCTGCTTTTGCGGGAGAGGCAATCCCCGACAATCGCATTCTTGCCGTGGGTGACGGGCCCCTGACCGATATCAAGGGCGCCAACGACACCGGCATTGATGCCCTTTTCATTACCGGCGGCATTGCGGCGGCGGATTGCGGTCCATCGCCCGAAAACCCGGAGGAGGAGCGGGTTTCCCACGTGCTGACCCGTGCCGGCGTGCGGGCGGCCGGCGCCATGCCGCGCCTCATATGGTGACGCAAGGCGATTTGCGCGGGGGCCTCGCATACTTGACGCTCCCCGGCCGATCCGCCATGACCTGTGGCCTGACAATCCGCCCGGAGCTCCCGCCCCTTCCATGAAGATCATCCGTCATTACGAGCAGGTACCGCCCGGTCTCCGGGGCGCGGTTTATGCGCTCGGCAATTTCGACGGCGTGCATCGCGGCCACCAGGAGGTGATCGGGCGCGCCGCGGAGGTCGCTGAGGAGCTTGGCGTGCCGCTCGGTGTGCTCGTTTTCGAGCCGCATCCGCAGCAATTCTTCTTTCCCGACCGGCCTTTCTTCCGGCTGACGCCTTTCCGCGCCAAGGCAAGGCTGCTCGAGCGCATGGGTGTCGATGTGCTGGCTGCGCTCCCCTTCGACGAACGCATGTCCAGGATGCTGGCGCCGGAATTCGTCATGGACGTGCTTTTGAACGGACTGCACACCGTCCATGTCGTCGCCGGATATGATTTCCGCTTCGGCAAGGGCCGTGGGGGCGACGCAGCGGCACTGCGCTATATGGGCGAAATGGAAGGCTTCGGCACGGACATCGTGGAAGAAGTGAAGAATGGCGGCGTCACCTTTTCATCGACGCGCATCCGGGAGCTGCTCGCAAAGGGCGATCCGCGCGGTGCGGCCGACCTTCTCGGCCATTGGTGGACCGTCGAAACGCATGTCCAGCAGGGCGACCAGCGCGGACGGACCATCGGCTTCCCCACCGCCAATCTGCCGCTCGAGGACCATGTCGAGCCAGCGCTCGGCGTTTATGCCGTGAAGGTCGAGATCGAAGACGGGCCGCACAAGGGGCTCTATGACGGGGTCGCGAATGTCGGGCGCCGCCCCACCTTCGACAAGCAGGATGTGCTGCTTGAGGCCCATATCTTCGACTTCTCGGGCGATATCTACGGCGCCCACGCAGCGGTCTCCTTCATCGAGTTCATAAGACCGGAACTCAAGTTCGACGGGCTGGACAGCCTGAAGGCGCAAATCGCCCAGGACAGCGAAAAGGCGCGCCAGATCCTCGCGGCGCTACCGCAGGGCGCATGAACGCCGCCAGCGCCGACCCCGCCGGATTTATCCGCCGCAATACGGCGCTACACGAGCCGCCGCTCGTGCCCGAGGTGAAACTGCACCTTGCCACCGAAATTGTGCCCATATGGCAAATGACCGAGGAGGAGCTGGAGAAATCCGGCCTTCCGCCGCCCTTCTGGGCCTTTGCCTGGGCCGGCGGGCAGGCGCTTTCGCGCTATATCCTCGACAATCCCGACATTGTCAGCGGCAAAAGCGTACTGGATTTCGGCGCGGGCTCGGGCCTCATCGGCATTGCCGCCGCCAAGGCCAGGGCGAAATCCGTTCTTTCAGCGGATATAGACGGTTTTGCCGTTGAGGCAATCAGAATCAATGCTGCCTCCAATGGCGTCAAGGTTGAAGCGACAGCAGAAGATCTTGTCGGCGTGGAAAACCGGGGCTGGGAGGTCATTCTCGTGGGCGACATGTGCTACGAGCGGCCGCTGGCCGAGAGGATCGAAGCATGGCTCCGGCGGCTTGCCGGGGAAGGCGTCATAGTGCTGATCGGCGATCCGGGACGCACCTACCTGCCCAAGACCGGGCTCGAAAAACTCATCTCCTATGCCGTCATGACGACGCGGGAGCTTGAGGACACGGATGTCCGCAACACCAGCGTCTGGCGCGTGCTGCCCGGCTGAGTGTTCAGATTTCGTCGGCCGAGGCCCCTTCGCTGCACAGGTCATTGCGCGGATTCGCGCTTCCCTGCCGTAAGGGCAGATGATAATTCCGAAACAGAACTTATTGCGGCATCTATATCCGCCGACAGGAGGACGGAATGACCGAACATGTGCTGAGGGCGATCGACAAGGGCGTGATGACCGTCACGCTGAACCGCGCCGACAAGAAGAACGCGCTGACCGAGGCCATGTATGCGGCACTTGGCGATGCACTGGAAGCCGCGGCCAAAGACGCGTCGGTCAAGGTTGTGCTGTTCACGGGCAGCGGCGACAGCTTCACGGCAGGCAACGACCTGGGGGATTTTGCCGCTGCGGGCTCGAAGCCGGTGGATGCCAATGAAGGTGAGCGCCCGGTTGGCCGGTTTCTCCGGCTGATTGCCACTGCGGAAAAGCCGCTTATCTCCGCAGTGAATGGCCTTGCCGTTGGAGTCGGCGTGACCATGCTGCTCCATTGCGATCTGGTCTATGCGGGCCAGAGCGCGACCTTCCAGACGCCTTTCGTCAATCTGGGGTTGGTGCCGGAAGCGGGCTCCACGCTGCTGATGCCGAGCCTTGTGGGCAACCAGAAAGCGGCCGAACTTTTCCTCCTTGGCAAAAAGATTGGTGCCGAGAAGGCCGAGCGCATCGGGCTAGTCGCGGATGTGCTGCCGGATGCCGAACTTCTGGCCCGGGCGACGGCCATCGCGCAGGAACTTGCCGCCAAGGCACCGACCGCCGTGAAACTCACCAAGCAGCTGCTCCGCGGGGCCTCGCGGCCCGATGTGGCCAAGCGCATGGCTGAGGAAGGCACGCATTTCGCGGCCCAGCTCCGCTCGGCGGAAGTGAAGGAAGCGATCAGCGCCTTTTTCGAGAAGCGGGCGCCGGATTTCTCCAAGGCGAGCTGAGGGCTAGAGCGGCCCTCCAAGGGCGGCCAGGCGGCGGCGGATCTCGGCGAGGAAAAGCTGGGTCGGCAGGGTCTGGTCCGCTTCCGGGCGGGTTACGAGATAGAGCAGGTAGCTCGGCAACATCGGCGCCGGGAGCAGCGGCCAGAGCGTGTCTCGCCGCGCCGTTTCGGCCACGGAAGTCGGCAGGAAGCCGATGCCGACACCTATGCCGATGAGGCGCTTGGCCTCTTCCAGATTTTCCGCCTCGCCGGCCGGCTCCAGACCCAGCCGGTAACGCATGCGAAAATGACGGACATCGTCCGGCTCGTCCGAGCCGGTGACGATGAAAGGCTCGCTGCCCAGCATTTCGGGGTTCTGGATACAGGAGCCATAAAGCGCGTGGGAGCGGCCGCAATAAAGCTGCTGGTACTCGCGCATCAGCGGCTCGTAGAGAAGGTCGCTGCGCGGGGCGCTGTCGAAAGCGATGCAGACTTCTGCCTCGTCCTTCAGCAAGGCATCGACCACCATGCCGCAAGGCGCAATATCGATCCGCAGCCTGATGCGGGGGTGGCGGCGGCGCATGGTATCGAGCGTCGCGTCCAGCTCGGGCGAATGAACGGCGGAGACCGAGCGGATGGTGAGAAGGCCCTCCACCTCACCTGCGACCTGGGCCATTTCCCGGGGCAATGCCTGCACCTGCTGAAAGAGATGCTCGGCAAAGGCAGCGACGATGCGCCCTTCCGGCGTCAACGTCACGCCGCGGGCGGAACGGATGCAGAGTTCGGCATCGAGGTGGGCTTCCAGCCGCTTCAGGGCGAGGCTGACGGCCGGCTGCTGAAGATTGAGCCGGCGCGCGGCGGCGCCGATGCCGCCTGAACGGGCGATTTCGAACAAAATCTTGAAGAGATTGAGGTCGATCCGGTGAAACAGCGCCGGGTCGACGCGGATGTCCTTCTTACGCAACTTGCCATCCTTTCAGGCCGCAGACACCCATACTGCGCCCTCTCATAAATTTGATCAATGCCCGGCATTGACCGTTTCGGACTTCGACAGGCCCTGCCTGCTTGCCAGTCTGGCACCAGCAGAAAGGAGCCCGGCGGGTGACGAGATTTGATGAGCGGCGGGTCGTCGTGACAGGCGCGGCAAGCGGTATCGGCAAGGCAATCGCGAAGGCGTTTGCCGGCGAGGGCGCGCGGGTGGCCGGGCTCGATCTCAAGTCGGCGACCGCCGAGGGCTACGAGATTTTCGCAGGCGATGTGACCGACGAGGCTGCCGTGAGGTCGGGCATCGCGGAAGCGGCGGCCCAGCTTGGCGGGATCGATGTGCTCGTGAATTGCGCGGGCATCGAAATCCAGTCGACCATCGACGCGCTCGAAACTTCCGCGCTCGACCGGATGCTTGCCGTCAATCTGCGCGGGCCGATCCTCGTCATACGCGCGGCGCTGCCGTATCTCGCGCCGGATGCGCGCATCATCAACATTGCGTCCGAACTTGCCTTTCTCGGCCGTGCCGGATCGTCCGTCTATGCGGCAACGAAAGGCGCGATGCTTTCGCTGACGCGCTCATGGGCGCGCGAGTTTGCGCCCGGCATTCTCGTCAATGCCGTGGCCCCCGGCCCGGTCGATACGCCGCTCCTCGATTTCGAGAATATGGACCCGGCGCTGAAGGCGCTCGAAACATCGAACCCGCTTCGCCGCATCGGCCGCCCGGAGGAAATCGCGGGCGCTGTTCTCTTTCTCGCGAGCCCGGAGGCGGGCTTCATCACCGGCCAATGTATCGGCGTCGATGGCGGCGCCGCGATGAGGTAGTCCCATGAGCAGTTCCGTTCTGATGCAGGAAATCACCTGGCCCGATTTCGAGGCCAAGACGAAGGCGCGCGCGCCCTTCTTCCTGCCGGTCGGCGCGACGGAGCAGCACGGGCCGCATCTGCCGCTCGGTACGGATGTTTTTCTGCCGACGCATATGGCGAAGGAAGTTGCGAAGCGGATCGGCGGCGTGGTCGCGCCGACCATTCCCTATGGCTACAAGTCGCAGCCGCGTTCCGGCGGCGGGCAGGCCTTTCCCGGCACGACGAGCCTTGCCGCGAACACGCTGACGCTTGTCGTGCGCGATGTACTGCACGATCTTGCGCTGCATGGCGCGCGGCGTTTCGTCGTCGTGAACGGGCATGTGGAAAATGCATGGCCGATCATTGAGGGGATCGACCTTGCGCTGCGCGAGATGCGGCGCGACGGGATCGGCGATGCGGAAATCGTGCGGCTTGAATATTGGGACTTCATCAAGCCGGAAACGCTCGACCGGCTGTTCCCCGATGGATATCCCGGCATCGATCTCGAACATGCCGCGCTCATCGAAACATCGCTGATGCTGCTGATCCGGCCCGATCTCGTGGACGTGCCGAAGACGCCGACGCATGGCCATGCCGAATTTCCGGCCTATGACCGCTACCCGGTGCACCCCGGCCTTGTGCCCTCAACCGGCGTGCTCGCCCGAGCGACAGGCGCGAGCGCCGAGAAGGGCGAATGGCTCGCGACCGACCATATTGACGGCATCACCGCCGCACTTCGCAAGGAATTCGATCTCTGAAGGAGGTATTCCCCATGACCGCTTCCGCAAAACTCGATGCGATCCTGAAGGATGTTGCAACGGTTGCCGCGCTGCCGCTTGAACGCGCGGTGACGCTGCCACGCGAGACCTATATCGACGAAGAGTTCTTCGCCTTCGAGCGCGACAATATCTTCAAGAAGGACTGGATGTGCCTTGCCCATGTCTCGCAGCTGAAGACGCCGGGCAGCTTTATCGCGATTGACCTGTTCGATGAGCCGCTGGTCGTGGTGCGCGGCCATGATGAGCAGATCCGCGTGTTGTCGCGCGTATGCGCGCATCGCGCCATGGACATCATGCCGGAGGACCCCGCTTTCCCGCGCGAGGGAGAGACGCGGCTTCTCGTCTGCCCCTATCACAAATGGTCCTACGATCTCGACGGTTCGCTGCGCGGCTGCTCGCAGATGCACAAGGCCGAAGGCTTCGAGAAAAAGGACTGGCGGCTCTCCGAATTCCGCAGCGAGGTCTGGAACGGATTTGTCTTCGTCAATTTCGACGGGCAGGCAAAGCCGCTTGCGGAACAATATGAAGAATTCGGCCGCCTGACCGCGCCGTGGAATGTGGCGGAGATGGAGATTGCCATCGAGTTCGAATGGGAATGCGACTTCAACTGGAAGGTGATGGTCGAGAACTGGATGGAGTCCTATCACCACATCGGCACGCATGCGACGACGCTCAATCCGAGCATGCCGGGCGAGCTTACCTGGGCGGATGCCGAGCGGCCCTATTTCATCCGCGCGCATCTTCCCTATACGGAAAAGCTCCGCGGCGAATTGAAAGCCTCCGCTTCGGGCGAAGGACCGAAGGTGCCGGGCTTCAAGCCCATCTCCGGGCTCAACGACAATCAAGCGAATGAATGGGGCCTTTATCTCGGCTTTCCCTGCTTCATGTTCCTGACGACGCATGACCGTGCGATCTGGTACCGGCTGCTGCCGGTTTCGGCGGGGCGCTGCAAACTCCTCACGACGACGCTTGTGGCGCCGTCCGCCAAGGAAGACCCGGATTATGAAAGCGCGCTTTTGAGCGAAGGCGAGATGCTGCGCACGTTCCATTCGGAAGACATGGTGGTGAATGCCGCCGTGCAGCGCGGGTTGAAATCGTCGCGCGTGGTGCGCGGGCGGCTCAGCCATCTGGAAGAGCCGGTCTGGCTGATCCAGCGCTATCTCGCGGCGCGGGCGGAAGGTCGCTACCCGGAACCTGCGAACCGCGCGCCCTATCACGGGCCACAGGCGATGCAGGCGGCGGAATAGGGATCAGTAAGCGTGCGGGCGACCACCGACAGCAAGGCGGCTGCCCCAGAGCCGCGGCTGGCCCGACTGGCCGAAGGCAAGCGGGCGGCGGGCCGAGAGCGGGTTCGCGCCGGCATGGGGCTGCGGATTTGAAATCTGGATCGCGCCGAGGCGGCGTTCGGCCGGGTGGAGAGTGCCCTCGCGGTCCTCGACGAGAAGCGGCAGGTTCAGCACACGGCCCCAGGCGCGCCAGCGGGCCGAGGCATCGACACCATCTTCGCCGGCATAGACAACGAGGCTGCGGGGTTCGCGGTCCCGGTGGCTGAGTTCCACGATGGCGACAAAGCTGCTGGCATGCCGGTCGCAGGGGAGAATGCGGAGCGCCACGCCCTCATAGGCCGAAACGGGCTCCGACCATTCGAAACGGCCGAGAATGGGCGAACTGTCATAGGCCGTGATCGCATCGCGATAGATGGTGGCGAAGCGGATGAAGCCGAAAGCTCGCTCGACCGGGCCGGTTGCCTTCACGGCAATATGGCAAGGCAGGCTGAAGGGATCGGCATCGAACTCGCCACCCCGCCAGATGCGTTTGCGCCGCTTGTGCTGAAGCACTTCTTCGCCGGTCAAGGCCAACTCCCGGTAAAACTCATGTGTCTTCCATGAGGTTATTCGGGGAAGGGTTGGCGGCTCCTTAACGGGACCGCCCATTTCGGCACATTATTTTCGGGGTGCGGTGCGGCCTGCCTTTGGCTTTGGCCGGGCTTTGCGGCATTCTCAGGCCCGCAAGCAGCCCTGAAAATCCGCGGAAAGCCAAGCAAGCCAATGTCCTATGCCTCCCTGCGCGAATTCCTCGACAAGCTCGAAGCGACGGGCGACCTCGTCCGGGTGAAGGAGCCTGTCTCGACCGTTCTGGAGATGACGGAGATCCAGACGCGGCTTCTGGCCGAGGAAGGGCCTGCGGTTCTGTTCGAGGCGCCGCTGATGCCGGATGGAAGCCGGGCCTCGATGCCCGTGCTCGTCAATCTGTTCGGGACGGTGGAGCGCGTGGCGCGCGGCGTGACCGCGAATTTTGCGGGCGGCAGCAGCATTGAGCGGACCCGGGCGCGCGACCTTCGGGAGGTGGGTGAGGCGCTGGCCTTTCTCCGCCAGCCGGAGCCGCCGGGCGGCTTCCGCGAGGCGGTTTCCATGCTGCCCATCCTCAAAACCGTGATGGCGATGAAGCCGAAGACGGTTTCCTCCGCACCCTGCCAGGAAGTGGTGCTGACGGGAGGCGATATCGACCTCACCGCCCTGCCCGTCCAGACCTGCTGGCCGGGGGAGCCTGCGCCGCTCATCACCTGGCCGCTTGTCGTGACCAAGGGGCCGAAGGGCACGAAGGAAGACGATTTCAATCTCGGCATCTACCGGATGCAGGTGCTGGGGCGCGACAAGACCATCATGCGCTGGCTCGCACATCGCGGCGGCGCGCAGCACCACGCGCGCTGGAAAAAGGAGAAGCGTGAGCCGCTGCCGGCGGCCTGCGTGATCGGCGCGGACCCCGGCACGATCCTCGCCGCAGTAACACCTGTTCCCGACACGCTTTCCGAATATCAGTTTGCAGGGCTCCTGCGCGGAAGGAAGGTAGAGCTTGTCGACTGCAAGACGGTGCCTCTGAAAGTGCCGGCGGAAGCCGAAATCGTGATCGAGGGATATGTCTCGCTCGACGAGTATGCCGATGAGGGGCCATATGGCGACCATACTGGCTATTACAATTCGGTGGAGCAATTCCCGGTCTTCAACGTGACCGCAATCACCATGCGGCGCGAGCCGATCTATCTTTCGACCTTCACCGGGCGGCCGCCGGACGAGCCATCGGTGCTCGGCGAAGCGCTCAATGAGGTCTTTATTCCGCTGCTTCAGCAGCAGTTTCCAGAGATCGTGGATTTCTGGCTGCCGCCGGAAGGCTGCTCTTATCGCATCGCCGTCATCTCGATGAAAAAAGCCTATCCGGGCCATGCCAAGCGCGTGATGATGGGAGCGTGGTCCTATCTGCGCCAATTCATGTACACGAAATGGCTGATCGTGGTGGATGACGACATCAATGCGCGCGACTGGAAGGATGTGATGTGGGCGATCTCGACGCGCATGGACCCGGTGCGCGACGTGACGCTGATCGAGAATACGCCGATCGACTATCTCGATTTCGCCTCGCCGGAAAGCGGGCTTGGAGGAAAGATCGGTCTCGACGCGACGAACAAACTGCCGCCCGAGACGAAGCGCGAATGGGGCCGCGAAATCCGTATGGATGACGAGGTGATCGAGGCGGTTACGAAGAAATGGTCGAAGCTCGGACTGCCGGGCACGGGCAAGCCGATCTGGAAGTGACGTCATGATACCCGTCACCGACAGGCTCTCCATCAACGAGGATGAAATCTCGATCAGCTTCATCCGCGCAGGTGGGCCGGGCGGGCAGAATGTAAACAAGGTATCGAGCGCAGCGCAGCTTCGTTTCGATGCGCGGCACTCGCCCTCGCTGCCGGAGCGGGTGCGGGCGCGGCTTGAGCGGATCGCGGGCACGAAGCTCACCAAGGAGGGCGTCATCGTCATTACGGCGAACCGCTTTCGCACCCAGGAGGCGAACCGCCGCGACGCCGTGGACCGGCTTGTCGAGATGATCGCCGAGGCGGCACACCAGCCCAAGTTCAGAGTGCCCACGAAGCCGAGCAAGGCGGCGAAGGCCAAACGGGTCGAAGAAAAGGTGAAGCGCGGCACGGTAAAGAAGCTCAGACGGGCGAGGCCCGACGAATAGCCGCCGCCCAAGGGCGTTCAGGGCGGGTGCGACACCGGTTTTCCCGTGCTAGCGTCTCCCTGCCCGGCATCGAATCATGCCACGGCGCGGCGGGCAAATGCACTGCATATCCGCAAACTCGCGGCTCACCATCGGAGGAAACCCATGGGCTTTTATTCGACATCGCTTGGCCTGGTCGGCATTTATGCCGGCCTCAACATTCTCATCAATCTGTTCCTTGCCTATCGTGTGTCGGCGAACCGCGTCCGTTCCAAGGTTATGACCGGGACCGGCAATGACGATGCGCTCTACAATGCCTCCCGCGCGCATGTGACAAATGTTGAGTACACCCCGATCGGGCTGATCGGCCTTGTGGTGCTGCATCTCCTCGCCGCTTCCATCTATGTGATGCATGTGGTTGGCCTTGCGCTCACCATCGGCCGCATTCTTCATGCAATCGGCGTATCGCGCACGGGCGAGTCTTCGCCGCCGCGTCTTGTCGGTACGCTGCTCACCTGGATTTCACAGATTGTCGCAGGCATTGCTTGCCTCTGGTACGTCCTCCTCTGATCTCGCAACTGCCGGGCCATTCGCCATGAGTTCCTCTGCTACCCTTCCGCCTGACAACGCCCTCGATCTTGCCTCCAAGCTGGTCCAAAGGGCGAGGCAGGCGGGAGCCGATGCGGCGGAGGCGCTGGTCGTCGAAGGAACATCGCTTGGTGTTTCGTGGCGGCTCGGAAAGCTGGAGGATGTGGAACGTTCGGAGGGCCGCGACCTTGGTTTGCGCGTCTTCATAGGCAAGAGGCAAGCGACCGTTTCATCGACGGATCTCACTGAGGCTGCGCTCGGCCCGATGATCGAACGCGCTGTGGCGATGGCGCGGGCAGCCCCCGAGGATCCATATTGTGGCCTCGCGGAGCCGCACCTTCTCGCGCGCGACTGGCCGGATCTCGATATCGACGACAAGTCGGTGCCGCCCTCTGCCGAAGACCTCGCTACCATTGCAGCGGAAGCCGAGGAGGCGGCGCTTTCAGTGAAGGGCGTCACCAACTCAAGCGGCGCAGGCGCGAGCTATGGCCGCTCAATTGTAACGCTCGTCACAAGCGCGGGCTTTGCAGGCGCATATGCCGGCACGTCGAGTTCGTTTTCATGCTCGGTACTCGCGGGCGAAGGCACGGCGATGGAGCGCGACTACGACTTTTCGAGTGCACGGCACGGTGCTGATCTCGAGAGAGCGGCAGATGTCGGCAGGCGGGCGGGAGAAAAGGCTGTGCGCCGGCTCAACCCCCGCAAGGTGAATTCGCAGTCTGTTCCGGTGGTCTATGATCCGCGCGTTTCGGGCGGGCTTGTCGGTCATTTTGCAGGCGCGATTTCCGGGGCGGCAATCGCTCGCGGCACGAGTTTTCTGAAGAAGGCGATGGGCGGCGAGGTTTTCTCCAGGGGCATCTCCATTGTCGACGACCCGCATATGAAGCGGGGCCTTCGCTCAAAGCCATTCGACGGGGAAGGGGTGAAGAACCGGCGTATGATGCTGATCGAAGAAGGCAGGCTGACAAGCTGGCTACTCGATACCGCGACCGCGCGCCAGCTTGGTCTTCAGACGACTGGCCATGCGGCACGCGGCACCGGGGGACCGCCCTCGCCCGCCACGACCAATCTCTATATGGAAGCAGGATGTCTGACAGTTCGCGAGCTCATCGCCGATATCAGACAGGGGCTTTATATCACCGAGATGATTGGGATGGGTGTGAATGGCGTAACCGGCGATTACAGCCGCGGCGCCTCGGGCTTCTGGATCGAGAATGGCGAGATCGCCTATCCGGTGAGCGAGATCACGGTCGCAGGCAATCTGAAGGACATGTTCCTCAACATGACGCCTGCCGATGATCTTGAATTCCGATATGGCACCAACGCGCCGACTCTTCGCGTCGAGGGGATGACCATTGCAGGCACCTGAGACGCGCGAAATCGACTTCGCGCTGATGAAGGACGCGGTGCGCGAAGCCGGCGCGCTCGCCATGCGCTTCTTCCTTACCGACCACAAGCAATGGTCGAAGGCGCATGACGATACGCCCGTTACCGAGGCCGACATCGCGGTCAACGAGCTTTTGCACCGGCGCCTTGGAACTGCACGCCCGTCCTATGGCTGGCTGTCGGAAGAAACCGAGGATGACAGTTCACGTCTTACGCAAACTCATGTCTGGGTGGTGGACCCAATCGACGGCACACGCGCCTTTGCAAAGGGCAAGCCTCACTTCGTGATCTCGGTGGCGCTTGTCGAGGAAGGGCGGCCGGTACTTGGCGTTTTGTTCAATCCGGCAATGAACGAGTTCTTTGAAGCCTCGGAAGGAGGCGGTGCCTTTCTCAACGGCAGCCCCATACATGTCAGCCACACAGCGGCCATCGAAGGCTGCAAAATGGCGGCCTTCGCGCCGATGTTCAAACATCCGGCCTGGCCGGAGCCCTGGCCGGAGATGGAAATTATCGAGCGCAACTCGGTTGCCTATCGCATTGCACTCGTTGCCTGTGGTGCAGCGGATGCGGCACTTGCGCTCAACGGCAAGAGCGACTGGGACCTCGCCGCTGCCGACATCATTGTCAGGGAGGCTGGCGGGCGCATCACCACGCATGACGGCTCGGCGCTTCTATACAATCGTCATTCTACTCGCCATCCGAGTCTTCTCGCCGCAGGCCCGGCACTTTACGAAGCAATATTCGCCAAAGTGGGAACGATCCGCCTTCAGGCATCGCGCTAGGCATCGCGCGAAGGTGAGCGCTCATGATAATATTTCCCGAGATGGCGCAGCCGGAAGCCCGTTCCGGCTCGGTACGTTCGACCGGAGACATATGCATGGCGCAACAACTGCTCCACCTCGTTTTTGGCGGCGAACTTACTCATCTCGACGCCCACGAATTCAAGGACACGTCTAAACTCGATATCGTGGGCATATACCCAAATTATGCCGACGCGCACAGGGCATGGAAGGCAGCTGCACAGCGCACGGTAGACAACGCGCATATGAGATACTTCATCGTCCATTTGCACCGGCTGATGGACCCCGACAAAAAAGAAGAAGGTCAGCATGAGCACTGAACCCGCAACGTCCGAGGCGCCTGGCGCCCTCCTTTCCCTTTTCTATCTCTTCGTCTTTCTGGCCCTTGTCTTCATGGTTGCAGCCGCCGGCGGCGCGATTACCGCGACCAGCGTAGATGGCTGGTACCAGACATTGCAGAAACCCCCGCTTAATCCCGAGCCCTGGGTGTTCCCGATCGTCTGGAATCTTCTCTATTTCATGATGGCGATCGCCGCTTGGCTCGTTTGGCGATCTGCCGGCAGTTTCGACAAAGCAGGCTTTGCGCTGGCTCTTTTCGGCGGTCAGCTCTCGCTGAATCTGGCATGGAGCATCGTATTCTTCGGCCTGCAGAGCCCTTGGCTCGGTGTTGCAGACATCATCATGCTGGATGCCGCCATCGCCGGCACCATAATGGCGTTCCTTGCCCACAGCCGTCTGGCGGCGCTGCTGCTGGTGCCTTATCTCGCATGGACACTTTTCGCCACTTACCTCACCATCGCGATTGCCGTGATCAACAGCTGAGAGCGCCCAAAACGCCAATTAAATTAGGGGGTTACTATATTTCGGCCTTTATGGCAGTGCATGGCGGTCCGTGATATTGTCCGCGCAAGATGCATACCGGGCGGTCAGCGAGCGCCCGCCAGAGACAGGCCAGAATGCCGAACACGACGAACGAAACATCCAGCCGCCCGACAGCAAAGGGCGCCGGATCAGATGCGACAAGTGCTGCCCTTCCCACCGTTGACCTTTCGCTGGGCGAGGTCATTTCGCGGATGGCTCAGGAGTACCTGAAGCCTCATTGGAAGCTGGCCGCAGTGGCGCTTCTGGCCAGCATGGTGGTTGCAGGCGCAACCGGCGCAGTGCCCGTGCTTATCAAGCATGCTCTCGACAATATTGTCGGCACGGATGCCTGGATGCTTTTGCTGGTCGCATGCGCTGCCATTGCCGCCACCACCGTTCAGGCGATTGGCACCTATGTCGCCCGCTCCAACATGGCCACGATCGGCCAGCTGATCGTTTCCACCGTTCAGAAACAGATGTTTTCACGCATCATGCACGCCGATCTTGCCTGGGTATCCAGAACCCATTCGGGTCGGTTTCTGTCCAGCTTTCTTTATGATGCAAATCGAATCCGGGACAGCATCACCGTCACGGTGATCGATCTCGGCCAGAACCTATTCACGGTTATCGCGTTGATCGGTGCCATGTTCTGGCTCAACTGGCAGCTTGCTCTTATCGGCAGCACGATCATCCCCTTTGTCGGCTTTCTCGTGAGAAGGCTCGGACGGAGAACCCGCAAGGCAACACAACGCAACCTCGAAGGGTCCGGCGACCTGACCGCCGTCATTTCCGAAGCTCTCAAGGGCATTCGCGTCGTCAAGGCGTATGACCAGGAGGAGACGGAAATTTCCCGTGCGAGCAGCACCATCGACCATGTCCGCACGACCGCCCTCAAGGCAATCAGAAGCCGCAACATGGCAAGCCCGATCACCGGGATGCTGTCGGGTATAGGGATTGCAGCCGTCATCTATTTCGGTGGAAGGAGCGTTCAGACCGGATTTCTCACCATTGGCGACCTTGGTGGATTTCTTTCAGCGATGCTGCTTGCCTATGAGCCTCTCAAGAAGCTCGCCAATACCCAGACGCTGATGCACGAGGGTGCAGCCGCTGCGTCGCGTATCTTCCCGATTCTCGATATCGAACCTTCCATCACCGTCCCTTCCGGCGCAAAGCCGCTAACGGTGACAGACGGAAACATCCGTTTCGAGAATGTGCATTTCCATTATGGCGACGGCACTCCGGCGCTGAATGGCATCGATATCGAGATTCCAAAGGGACATACGGTAGCACTTGTCGGGCCGTCCGGCGCAGGCAAGAGCACGATCCTCAACCTCGTGCCGCGCTTCTATGATCCGACGGAAGGAAGGATCCTGATCGATGGTCAGGATGTCCGGAGCGTCACGCTGTCCTCACTGCGCGCCGCGAGCTCGCTCGTAACCCAGGACCCTTTCCTGTTCGACGATACAATTCGCGCCAATATCGCCTATGGCACCTCTCATGCAACGGATGCGGAAATCGAGGCGGCGGCGAGAAACGCGGCGGCGCACGACTTTATCTTGGCCTTGCCCGAGGGTTACGACACAATGGTTGGCGAGGCCGGTTTCAAACTGTCCGGCGGCCAGCGGCAGCGTATCGCGATCGCCCGCGCCATGCTGAAGGATGCGGCCATCCTGCTGCTTGATGAAGCAACTTCTGCACTTGATACCGCCTCCGAACTGCAGGTTCAGAGCGCCCTGACCAGACTGATGCAGGGCCGTACAACACTTGTCATTGCGCATCGGCTATCGACCATCAAACATGCCAACATGATCTGCGTCATCGACGCAGGACGGGTCGTTGAACGTGGAACACATGATGAACTGGTTGCGAAGGGCGGTCTTTATGCCGAGCTTTCGCGCTCGCAATTCATCGCTGAACCCGCTCCCGGGCCGGTCAAGGACGATCCTGCCGTCGCAGTTGCCGGGGAATGAGCTTCAATGTCGATTGCGAAGAAATTTTTGAAGAGCAGTGCCTTTACGACATTCATAGCCTGGCTGATTGCGCTTTTCATCAAGCTGGTTCGCCGGACCGGGCGTTTTGAAATCCGGCGCGGCGAAATCGCGGCAAGTTTCTGGGCGGACGACAAGCCATTCGTCGCCGCCACCTGGCACGGTCAGAATATGATCCTGCCGACGTTCTGGCATAACTGGCGCGAGATGCGGATTCTGGTTTCGCGGCACGGCGATGGCGAAATCGTTGCCGGTGTCATGCATTTTCTCGGTGTCGGCACCATCCGAGGGGCAGGCGTGCCGAAGGGCGAGGAACGCCTTCACAAGCAAAAGGGAAAGGGCGGCGCCGGCGCATTACGCGCGATGGTGCGTGCGCTTGGCGAGAACATTTCGATCGGCCTGACCGCCGATCTGCCGCCCGGGCCTGCACGGCAGGCGGGAGAAGGCATCGTCATGCTGGCACGGCTTTCCGGCCGCCCCATCGTGCCTGTCGCTGCAACGACACGGGCGCGCATCCGGCTGAACAACTGGGATAGCTTCACGATCAATCTGCCTTTTTCCAGGGGCGCTCTTGTCTGGGGCGAGCCGATTTATGTGCCGCGGGATGCCACGCCGGAAGAAATCGAAATTGCACGTCAGCGTGTGGAGGACGGGCTCAATGCTGTCGCCGCTGAAGCTGAAGAGATCTGTGGCCGCGCGGGGGCTTCGAGCGGCCAGGGAGCGGCAGCGCATTGAACCGCCCGGCCCATATGGAAGAAAGGCCTTCGTCCTTGGCGATGCCATTCTACCGCCTGATGACGCGGGCATTGGCACCGGCCGTGCCAGCCTTGCTTTCCCGGCGGGAGGCACGAGGCAAGGAAGATCCGGCGCGGCGTAGCGAGCGTCTGGGGATTGCGTCCATACAACGCCCCACAGGTGTTCTCATCTGGATTCACGCGGCGAGCGTTGGAGAATCCCTTTCGGTTCTACCGTTGATCGAACGCCTCCTTTCGGATGCGTCTTCCCCTCACATTCTCATCACGACAGGCACACTCACCTCCGCGAAGCTTATGCGGGAACGGCTGCCCCAGAAGGCAATTCATCAGTTTGTGCCGCTCGACCACCCTACCTATTGCGCCCGATTCCTCGATCATTGGCAGCCCGATCTTGGCGTCTGGGTTGAGTCGGAGTTCTGGCCGAACCTCATTGTGGAATCCAGCGAAAGAAAAATCCCTCTCGCGCTCATCAACGCACGGATTACCGAACGTTCATTTCGTAACTGGAAACGGGCGCCCGCCTTCATTGCCAATCTGCTTTCGCGGTTCAGCATCTTGATGGCTCAGGACAACGCGAGCGCGGAGCGGCTGCGCAAGCTGGGCGCCTATAGCGTGTCGGAGCCGGGAAACCTCAAGCATGATGCTTCTCCGCTCACCTATGATCCGGCCGAATTGGCCCGACTTCGGGCATTGACGGTCATGCGCCCGATCTGGCTTGCCAGCAATACGCATGAGGGCGAGGAACGTGCTGCCGCAGCGGTTCATCGCCGTCTGGCTCCGCGTCATAGCGGCCTTCTTACGGTCATCGTTCCCCGTCATCCTGCCCGAGGCGCTGCAATCCTGCGCGAGCTCCGTGCCAGCGGACTTTCGGTCGCTTGCCGTTCAAAAGGTGAGGCTATTTCGGAGCACACGGAAATCTATCTCGGTGACACGTTAGGGGAGATGGGACTCTTTTATTCTCTCTGCGATACAGCTTTTATTGGAGGCACGCTCAGCGAAACGGGAGGCCACAATCCTTTTGAGGCGGCAAGGCTTGGTTGTGCCATTGTTGCGGGGACATCCGATTTCAATTTCGCTGAAGTCTATGCCCTATTCTGCGCAAGCGGGGCTATGTGGCGGGTTGCCGATGAAGCCGAATTGAGTGGTGCGATCGACATGCTTCTGAGCGATGGCAATTTACGCCGTCGAATGTCCGAGGCGGCGATGGGGCTTGCCAGCTCCGGAAGCGGCGCAACCTTGCGCACCGCCGAGTCATTGCTTTCGCTTCTGCCTGGGCGCGCGCGAGAGGGCGGCGGCCATGCGTGAACCCCGCTTCTGGTACCCTGAAAAGCGAAATTCGGCTTCTCTGGCCGCGCACCTGCTGACGCCAGCCGGTTATCTCTACGGACTTGCAGGCCGCATAAGGCGCCGCTCGAAAAAGCCGGAACGGGCGGCTGTCCCCATTATCTGCGTCGGCAACATTACAGCTGGTGGAGCCGGCAAAACGCCTGTCGCCATAGCCATCGCCTCACATCTCATCAGCAAGGGCGAGCAGGTTCATTTTCTCACGAGAGGATATGGGGGGCGCGAGGTCGGCCCGATCCGTGTCGATCCCAGGCACCATGGCGCCGAAGATGTCGGCGATGAGCCGCTGCTTCTGGCGCAATTGGCGCCCACATGGGTCGCCGCAAACCGGCCAGAAGGCGCCGCAGCAGCTGTGCGCGGCGGTGCGCGACTCATTGTCATGGATGATGGTTTTCAGAACCCTTCGCTTATCAAGGATTTCTCCATCCTTGTCGTCGATGCGGCATCAGGCATCGGAAATGGCCGGCTGATACCGGCAGGCCCCTTGCGCGAACGGCTGGACGATGCACTCGCCCGCGCGAATGCCATCGTCATAACCGGACGCGGTCACGCTGCAGATGGAATTGCCGCACGGGCAAGAGCGCGCGCGGTTCCAGTGTTCAATTCGATCATCCGGCCGCCCTCATCGATCAAGTTGGAGCCGGGCCCATATGTCGCCTTTGCGGGGATTGGCCGGCCGGAAAAGTTTTTCAGAACACTGCGGGATATAGGAATCGAAGTCGCGGATGAAATTTCATTTCCGGATCATCATGTCTTCAGCGACCGCGATGCCCGTGCATTGCTTGTGCGCGCACGCGAGCTAGGCGCACATCTCATCACCACAGAGAAAGATGCGGCGCGCCTCGCACACGCCGCAACAGCAAGTCCGCGCGCCAGGCTTGCCGAAGCAGTCGTAACGCTTCCGGTCCATGCGCTGATTGCGGATATGGACAGATTGATGGTTCTTCTCGTAGATGCGGTTGCTCGCGCAAGACATGGCAGGAACTGATATGAATGCTTTCCTGCGTGGAATGAAGACACAACGAGCATGAGTCTAAAGAACAAGGTCAAACATCTCGCCGAGTATGCCGGCCTGCGGCTCGCGATCTGTTTTTTTGGCGCGATGAGCGTCGATCGCGCCTCCGCTTTCGGTGGGTGGATCGGCCGCACGATCGGTCCGAAAGTCGGCATATCGAAGAGGGCACGGCATAATATTTCACTGGCCTTGCCAGACCTGAATCCGCGCGATGTCGAACGTATCGTCATCGGCATGTGGGACAATCTCGGCAGAACGATCGGGGAGTATGCGCATCTGCCGGTGTTTGCAAGGCCTGAGGAGCGCCATCGTCTTGAGGTTGTACACGCCGGTCTTCTGCGTGCCTTGGCTGCTTCGAACAACGGCGCTGTTTTCATTTCAGGCCATTTCGCCAACTGGGAACTGCTGCCGGTCGTCATGCACTTTGAACACCTCTCAGGCGGCGAGGTGTACCGGCATGCCAACAACCCCTATGTCAACGACTGGCTTATCCGGTTGCGTCAGACCGTGACACATGCTGAGCAAATTCCGAAAGGACCGTTGGGCGCCCGAACGATCATCCGGCTGATGAAGGAAAACAAGTTCATCGCCATGCTGACGGATCAGAAGATGAACGATGGCGTAGAGGCTAGGTTCTTCGGGCTCCGTGCCATGTCGCCCTCTGCGCCGGCCGGGCTCGCCATACGTTACAACACGCCGATCGTTCCTGCCTTTATAGAACGCCTCGAAGGTGCGCATTTCCGGGTCACCGTATATGATCCGATTGTCGCCCGGCAGGACGCCGAACCGGGCGCAGAGCTTTTGCGGATAACTCAGGAGATCAACGACTTTCTTGAAGCGCGCATCCGCGAGCGGCCGGAGCAATGGCTCTGGCTTCATGACCGGTGGTCCGACAAGCAATGGACCCAGCGGAAAAAGCTGGCTCAGCGGGGCTGATCCAAATCAGTTGCCGCCTGTTGCGGCATCTGAAGAGGGCATCGGCCCGACGAGCCGTTCCGGGTCGAGCCAGGCTCCGCGCCAGTAGAGGCCCCAATGGAGATGGGGGCCGGTCGCCCTGCCTGTACCGCCGACGGCGCCAAGCACATCGCCCTGTTCAACACGATCACCCGCCTTCACATCAATCCGGCTCATATGCATCATCAAGCTGGTGACGCCTTGACCGTGGTCGAGAAAGACGAGACCACCCTCAAAATACATGTCCATATCCGCTAGCGTTACTACACCGCCGGCGGGTGCCACGATTGGAGTACCTGTGGGAGCCGCAACATCAACGCCATAATGCGGACGTCGGGGTTCGCCATTGTAGTAACGCTGCGATCCGAATACGCCCGAGACCGGTCCCGTGGCGGGCCAGATGAATCCTTCGCGGAACCAGCTCCCTTCCGCACGCGTCTTGCGCGCTTCGTTCTTCACACGGGTGCTGCGCGCGATAGCTTCCATGGCCTCGGGCGGCGGTGTTACGAATTTCTGGGGAACCCCTTCGACACGCTGGATCTTCCACTCGCGCGGCGCAATGGAAAGGTTACGTTCCAAGATCTCGCCACCGGGCAGATTCACGACGAGCTTTGCGGTCGTGCCGTGGTCGCGGTCTAAGCCGAAAGCGAAAATACCATCTTCATCGATATCGAGGACCGTTCCATCCAGAACAGCGGTTGCCCCGGGAACGGCCTTGCCGATAACGAGACCGCCCTGCTCAAGATTTCCGTCCAGTTCCAGCGCCGCAGCCGGGAATGCCAGCACCAGAGAAAACGCCAGGGCGGCAAGAGCTTTCATGCCTTACCCCTGATTTCCTGCATGCGCTTCAGCGATGCCTCGGGCGTTGCATAAGCCTCCTGCAGATCCACATTCCAGTAGCGCAGATCGTCGAGCGGGATTTGCATGCCTGTTACCGCACAGATGACATAAGCACCGGGCTTCACAACGTGATACTCACCGTCGCCGTAAACGAGCTCCGCTTCGCCGCCGCTTATCTTGTCGATCCTGTTCATTTGCAATACCTCTTTTTCGGTACTCTAACCCTTCGTGCAGCACCGATCAAAGCAGCGTTCCCTGAGTGTCGGTTGTCTTTCTTGATACCGGCTTTTTGCGCTCAGTCACGGCGGGCGAAGGGCCGGCCACGGCGACTCCGAGCCGGTCAGCGGCAAACTCGATTTCCAGTGAGGCACCGGCTGTCTGTCCTGCGCCGGTACGGATGGGCCTGCCTGTGGCGTCACGCACCACGGCATATCCCCGTTTCAGGACACCATGATAGGAGTAGCTTTCGAGGAGCTTTCCAGAACCATCCAGTCTGCGGCCGAGATCGGAAATCTGCCGCTTGCTGGCGTGGTCGAGCCTTTCTGCGAGTTTCGGCAGGACCTTTCGTTCATTCGCAATCTTCACCCGGATCGGCTGCGGCGAGAGCCTGCCTGCAATCCCGTCCAGCCTCGCGCGCTTTACCTCCGCTGCGCGGGTCAGCGCGCGGGTGAGCCTCTCCGCCGCCGTGTCGAAGCGCTGTCGCGGCAGGGCCAGCATATCCTGTAGTCGAGGCAAACCGCGGGCGAGGCCGCGAAGCTGCGATCGGGCATTTTCAATCAGCCGGGTTTCGGCGCGCATCAGCCGTGTCGTCCGATCGCGAACATCGGTGACGAGTTCGGCACGCACAGGTACGGCCATCTCGGCCGCGGCTGTCGGCGTTGGCGCACGGCGGTCAGACGCAAAGTCTATCAGAGTCGTATCCGTCTCGTGGCCAACGGCGGAAATGAGAGGAATCGCGCTTTCCGCCGCTGCACGCACAACGACTTCCTCGTTGAAAGACCAGAGATCCTCGATCGAGCCTCCGCCGCGCGCGACGATCAGCACGTCAGGTCGCGGAATCGCCCCGCCCTTTTCCATCGCATTGAAACCGCGAATTGCTGCCGCCACTTCAGCTGCGCTCGTCTCCCCCTGAACGCGCACGGGCCAGACAAGAACATGGCGCGGGAAGCGATCTTCAAGGCGATGCAGAATATCTCGAATAACGGCGCCGGTCGGACTCGTTACCACACCAATCACTTCAGGCAGATAGGGAAGTGCGCGCTTGCGCTCGGCGGCAAAGAGACCTTCGGCGGCGAGCTTCTTGCGCCGCTCTTCCAGTAGTGCCATTAGCGCGCCGACACCGGCCGGCTCAAGATGCTCGATCACAATCTGATATTTCGAGCTGCCGGGAAAGGTGGTGAGCTTGCCGGTCGCAATCACTTCCATGCCTTCTTCGGGCCTGAAGCGCAGCTTGCCGAAGCTCCCCTTCCAAATCACGGCGTCGATCCGGGCCTTGTCGTCTTTCAGTCCGAAATAGCAATGACCCGAGGAATGGGGCCCGCGATAGCCGGTGACTTCGCCGCGAACCCGGACATGCCCGAAGGTTTCCTCCACCGTGCGTTTCAACGCGAAGGAAATCTCGCTCACTGAATATTCATGAGCATTGTTGGCGGCACTTTCCGGAGGGGTCATCTTGCTCTTTTCTGGCGCTGCTACGGACGGGCCCAGCCCCGGTTTGCCGGAGCGGGGCCCCATGTTACAAGGGGGCCCTTCGCGCCCCAACCCCTAGCCGGGCGGGCCTGAACGAATTCCAGGGGACCGTACCCATGAATATTCTCGTCATCGGCTCCGGCGGCCGGGAACATGCCCTTTGCTGGGCAATCGCAAAGAGCCCGCTTTGCGGCAAGCTCTATTGCGCACCGGGCAATGGCGGCATCGGGCAGGTTGCCGAATGCGTTCCCCTCTCCCCTGTCGATTTCGACGCCATCATCGCCTTTATCCGCGAGAAGGAAATCGGCTTCGTCGTGATCGGGCCCGAAGATCCGCTGGTAAAGGGCCTCGCAGACAGGCTCGACGAGGAGGGAATCGCAAGCTTTGGCCCTTCGGCCAAGGCGGCACAGCTCGAAGGCTCGAAGGGCTTCACCAAGGATCTTTGCGCCGAGTGGGACATTCCGACCGCCGCCTATGGCCGTTTTTCCGATGCTGCCGGCGCCAAGGGCTTCATCGCGAAGATGGGCGCTCCAATCGTCGTGAAAGCCGACGGACTTGCCGCCGGCAAGGGCGTCATCATCGCGGAAACGGTCGAGCAGGCAAATAATGCGATCGACGAAATTCTGGGTGGTCGGTTTGGCGCAGCTGGCGCCGAGGTCGTGGTGGAGGAATTTCTGGAAGGCGAGGAAGCAAGCTTCTTCGCTCTTTGCGACGGCACGCATGTGCTGCCACTCGCGGCGGCACAAGACCACAAGCGCGTTTTCGACAACGACCAGGGCCCCAATACGGGTGGTATGGGTGCCTATTCGCCTGCGCCCGTCATGACGCCGGGCCTTTCGGTGCGCGTCATGCGCGAAATTGTGGAGCCGACAGTGCGGGCGATGCAAGACAAGGGGATGCCGTTCAAGGGCGTCCTCTATGCCGGGCTGATGATCACCAAGGATGGGCCGAAGCTCATCGAGTACAATGCCCGATTTGGCGATCCTGAATGCCAGGTGCTCATGATGCGGCTCGATTGCGACGTTCTTCCGCTGCTAATGGCCTGCCACGCCGGCACGCTGGACAAGGCATCGCTGCGCTGGAAGGACGAAGTTGCGCTTACCGTCGTCATGGCCGCCGAAGGCTATCCGGGCGACTACAAGAAGAACACCGAGATCAAGGGCCTCGCAGAAGCAGGCTCGGAAGCTGGTGTGCAGATTTTCCATGCGGGCACGAAAGCCGACGGCGGACGAATCTTTGCTACAGGCGGGCGCGTGCTGAACGTCACCGCGACGGGCAAGACAACCGCGGAGGCGCAGGCGCGCGCCTATCGCGCCGTCGACAGAATCGATTGGCCTGAAGGCTTTTGCCGCCGCGACATTGGCTACCGCGCGATCGAGCGCGAAAAGCTGAAAGTCTGATTTGCAAGTGACCGAAGAATAACCGGGGAGAAGATCGACCATGAGCGCAGCAGAGCCGAGCCGCCAGGAACAATTTTCCGGCACAAAGGATGTTGCCGATAGCCACAAGTTCGACGAGAAGCGTCTTGAGGAATACATGCAGGCGCATGTCGAAGGCTATGAGGGCCCGCTCACCGTCAAGCAGTTCAAGGGCGGACAATCTAACCCGACCTATCAGCTCATCACACCGAAGCAGAAATATGTGCTGCGCCGCAAGCCGCCGGGGAAGCTTCTTCCTTCGGCCCATGCCGTGGACCGCGAGTACAAGGTGATCACGGCGCTTCACGGCATCGGCTTTCCTGCTCCTCGTACATTCTGTCTTTGCGAGGATGACAGCATCATTGGCACCATGTTCTACATCATGGAAATGGTGGATGGCCGGGTACTCTGGGAGCCGTTGCTGCCGGGTCAGGACAAGGAGACGCGCTGGAAGATCTATGACTCGCTGAATGAAACCATGGCGCGCCTGCACATGGTCGATTACGAAAAGATCGGCCTCGGCGATTTTGGCAAACCTGGAAATTATTTTGCGCGCCAGATTTCGCGCTGGACGAAGCAATATCTTGCCTCCGAAACGGAGACAATTCCGGAGATGAACAAGCTTATGGAATGGCTCCCGGCGAATGTGCCGCAGGATGAGTCCAATTCCATCGTCCATGGCGATTACCGGCTGGACAATACAGTTCTCCATCCGACCGAACCCAAGGTGATTGCGGTTCTTGATTGGGAACTGTCGACGCTTGGCCACCCGCTTGGAGATTTCACCTACAGCCTTATGCAATGGGTCATGCCGGGCCAGGGCACGGGCGGGGGCACGGGCTCGATACGTTCCGCCAATCTGAAGGAACTCGGTATTCCCACGCTCGAGGAATACATCGCGATGTATTGCGAGCGGACGAATCGTTCCGGTATCGAAAATCTCGATTTTTATTTTTCGTATAATTTCTTCCGACTAGCCGGTATCCTTCAGGGAATCGCAGGGCGGGTGAGAGACGGGACGGCTTCCAGTGAGCATGCAAAGCAGATGGCGGCGAATGTACGTCCGCTGGCTCAGGAAGCATGGCTCTATGCCCAGCGTGCGGGGGCACAATAACAAGAACAAGAGAGTGAGTGGCGTATGAGTTCTTCCGGCATTTCTTCCTGGACCCGATACGGTTTCGAGATCAACACCGACAAGTCGCGTCTCGACAAGACTTCGATTCTGAAGATGCTTGGTGCCACCTACTGGGCACGGGACGTTTCTCCGGAAAGTCTCTGGACAAGCATCCAGAACTCACGCGCCTACGGACTCTATTCGCCGCAGGGAGAACAGGCCGGCTTCGGCCGCATGGTCACGGATATGACCCGGTTTGCCTGGATGAGCGACGTCTATATCCTGCCCGTTCATCGCGATGCGGGGCTCGGCAAGTGGATCGTCGAGACGATGCTCAACGACCCGGCGCTGGCCTCGGTCCGGCGCATCATGCTCTCGACGAATGACGCACAATCGCTCTATCAGCGATTCGGATTTTCCGCGATCGGCAACGATTCCGAAGAGGCGCGCCAGCTGATGCAGCTGAAGCGATAGCTTTCAGTAAAAGAACATCGGCTTGCCCAGCACTTTTGCGATGCGCGGACGATAAGTCTCCGTGTCGTAGAAGGCCGCCACATCGACGCGCTTCTTTCCCTCTGTACATAGGCTCGCCGGGACGGTTGCATATTTGCCGTCGCGCAATGCAGTCATGAAGCCCGTGCGGCCATCCGCGATTTCCTGCACAGCCAGGGTGCCGAAGCTCTTTGCCACCATGCGGTCAAGCGCATCCGGCGCGCCCGCACGCATCAGATAGGCGAGCGACTGGTTGATCGTATCGATGCCTGTAAGCCTGGTGAGCTCCGCGCCGAGCAACTGCCCGATGCCACCAAGACGCTTGCGGCCATATTCGTCGGCCTCGCCGTAGTGCTGCCGTTCGCCGCCCTCCATGCGCGCGCCCTCCGACACGACGACCATGGCGTAGCGCGCCGGATTGTCCATCCGGTCGGCGGCGACAAGTTCTGCGAGCCGCGCCGGATCGAATGGTACTTCAGCGATGATGGCCCGGTCGGCATCCGCGAGATAGCTCGCAATCAAAGCCGTTTCGCCGGAATGACGGCCAAAAAGCTCGACCACCGCAATGCGTTCATGGCTGCCGGTCGAAGTGCGCAGCGCATTGATGTATTCAACCGAACGCGACACGGCCGTGGAGAAACCGATGCAGTAGTCCGTGCCGTGGACATCATTGTCCATTGTCTTTGGAATGGAAACTGTCTTGACACCTTGCTCGCCGAGATGCGCGGCATAGGCGAGCGTGCCATCACCGCCGATACAGACCATGACGTCGATGCCCAGATGCTCGATCACGCGCAGGATATGCGGCGTCGCATCGACCGTCCCCTTGTCCGAAGGCTTGTATCGGCCCTTCAGGAACTCCGGCAGGTTATCCTCCAGCATCCAGTAAGGGTCGATGCGCGTCGTATGCAGAACCGTGCCGCCCTCCCGGTCGATGGTCCGCACCACTTCCCGGTCGAGGCGCATCAGGTGTTCCTCGCTCCCTTCCGGATCGTCGGGATTGTAGTTGAGGGGACCGGACCAGCCGCGGCGAAATCCGATCACCTCCCAGCCGAGTTCGGCCGCACGGCGCGTCACCGCTTTGATACAAGGATTGAGGCCCGGCACGTCGCCGCCGCCAGTGAGAATTCCAAGCCGCATAACGCCATTCCTTCCTGCGCGGTCAGCCACATGACAGACTGTCGGATTATGCTTCACACACCCTGCTTGTCCGCGCATCCTTCCGTTGCCGCATATCCTAACAGCAAGAATCGCATCACATGACAATAAGTGGCACTTTCTCCATCGCCGTCGCGGGCCTAGGACGCCGGATTGCCACCGTGATCCGGAACCTGACCGCAGCCGCGCCGAATATGCGGATCGTTGCCTATTCCGATCCGGCACCGACCGGACTTGCCATGCTCGAAAAACGCGGCATCGGCACCGGACAGGCTTATGGCGACGTCACGGCGATGTTACGAGAGACGGTTCCCGATCTCCTCATGGTCGGCTCCCCCAATCATCTCCATCTTGAGCATATCAAGGCTGGCCTCGATGCCGGGGTGCGCGTCTTCACAGAGAAGCCCGTGGTCAGGACGGAGGATGAAACATGGGAGCTGGCACGACTTCTCCGCGATCATGGGCAGAATTCCGTTCTGGTAGGCCTGGTGCTCCGCTCCGCGCCGCTCGTGGCGGCGGTCACGAAGGCGTTACAGGAAAAACTCGGCAAGCTCATCAGCTTCGAGGGAAACGAACATCTCCATCCTGAGCATGGCGCCTTTCTCATGCGCGACTGGCGGCGGCATGAAACATATGGCGGCTCGTTCCTGCTCGACAAATGCTGTCACGATTTCGATCTCTACAGACTTTTCGCAGGTGCGCTACCTGCCCGGGTGGCGAGTTTTGGCGGGCGCAACATCTTCACGCCAGAGAACGAGGCGATGGGAAACCGCCGGCACGAAGGCGGCCAACCGGCCTACACGCTCTGGCGCGGCGGCTGGAACGCGGGTGAGAGCACATTCCGCTCCGATGCCGATGTGGCCGACAATCAGGTCGCGCTCATCGAGTATGAAAACGGCGTGCGGCTTTCGTTCCATGCAAATAGTCATGCCGGTATCTTGCAGCGGCGCTGGTATTTCGCTGGGCTGGACGGAGCGCTTGAAGCAGACCTGGTGACGAACCGTCTCACCTTCCGCGACGCGATGGGCGCCCACCTGCCGGAGGTTCAGGAATTTCCGGCGAGCATTGAGGGGCACTACGGTTCAGACGCGCAAATGGGCCGCGATCTCGCCGCCCACCTTCTCGACGGCGCACCCTTCCCGGTCCGCGTTCACGACGCGATGGTCGCGGGCCTCACCGTCATGGCCGTCGACCGCGCCATGCGCGAAGGAACGATCGTCGATTGCCGGCCTCTCTGGGCACGGCTCGGCAAGGAACTCGGACGCGGATGAAGCTCAGGCGCTGCGCCCGCGCGCCTCGATCGGCCAGATGTCGACCAAGACGTCGCCTCGGACCACATGATAGGCGTCATAGAGGTTCACGGTCGGGTCGCAATGCGGGGTCATGGCGGTAAGCGTCGCGCCAAGCGCGAGGCGTGCGCCGTCCGGCAGCAGAATGCCGCCCTGCTCGTCACCGAAAAAGAAATAGCCCGCGCCTTCCGGCGCGCCGGAGAGAAGTTTCGGCGGCTCGGCATCTGTCGAAAAGGATTTGAAACCGGCATCGGTCGTCGCAAGGTTTTTTGTGTTGTTCGAAACAACCGACATTTGCACGAAGAGCGACGTCTCGAACGGGAAGCCCGCGCCGTTGCCAAGCGCAACATCGTGATACTGCTTGTCCATGAAGATGTAGGAGCCGCCTTGCAGCTCCGTCAGCACACTGGCCTCGGGATCGATGTTGTAGGTGCCCGTGCCGCCGCCAGTCAGGATGTCGCAGCAAAGCCCCGCCGCTTTGAGTGCATCGCGCTGATCGCCAAGTAACTTCATCGCAGCCAGGGATTTCTCGCGCCGTTCCGCGAAATCGTGAACATGCATGAGGTGGCCTGCATAGGCCTGCAGCCCGCGCAGCTCGAGATACTCGGCCGCGTCAAGCAGCTCGGCGAGTTCTGTCGCATCGTCGCCGGGGCGGATGCCTGTACGATGAAGGCCAATGTCGAGATCGACCAGCACTTTCAGAACACGTTTGTATTCAGCCGCCGCGGCGGCGAGCGCTCGCGCATTTTCAGGATTGTCGACCACGACCATGAGGTCGGGCAGCTTCGCATTGAGCGTCATCAGGCGCTCGATGCCCTGCGCCGTCACCACGGGCGAGGTGATGAGGATGCTTTCGATGCCGCCAGCGGCCATTGCTTCTGCCTCACCGAGCTTGGCACAGCAGATGCCGAGTGCGCCCGCAGCGATCTGCGCCTTCGCCACTGTCACGGATTTATGGGTCTTGGCATGAGGCCTGAGGCCGAGACCATTCACCTTGCAGTGTTCGGCCATGCGCGCGACGTTCCGCTCGAAGGCATCGAGGTCGAGCACCAGTGCCGGTGTGGGAATCCGCGAACGTGAGCCGGGCTCTCCGATCAACGCCTTCGCCGCCATCAACGCTTCAGTCACGTTCATTCCCCCCGTTCCGGTTCGTGGCGCATCCTACATGCCCAATCCGTCGGAACAAATGACCGCCGGGAACGCCAATGGTTTCGTCCGCTATTTCGTAGCGCTATAACGACCTGGAAAATTTACTACATGGACAAGGAGGGAACATGGAATCGATCACATTGCCGGGCATGATGCTCCTTGCCGCATTGGCTGCGGGTGGTGATACGGAGATGAGCAAGCGGGAGGGTACCGGTCTACAATATGCCTCTGCGGCCTGCACACTCTCGGGCCAGTCCCGGGCGGGTGCGCGCAAGATTTGCCATTACGACTGCGGCGGCTTCACGCGCAGCGTGGCGATACCTCCAGCAAAGGTCTGCCCTCATACGATCCGCCGCTGAGCGGCCGCTTCGCGGCGGCCTGAGGCCTGGAAACCCGCGGCGTTAACCTTTTTTGCGGGTAAGACTGCGGTTCTGGCCCGGCCGACCTCCTTGACAGGGCCGGGGGGAGCGCCTATCTGTCCGGCTGGCGTTAGCACTCGCCGTAGCCGAGTGCTAACAATCCGAAAAATACTCAGAAATTTCCGCATCTTAGCGGTTGGGACACAGGAGAAGCCAGAGATGAAGTTCCGTCCTCTGCATGACCGCGTCGTGGTGCGCCGGGTCGAGGAAGAAGCCAAGACCGCCGGCGGCATCATCATTCCGGATACGGCGCAGGAAAAGCCCTCGCAGGGCGAAGTGGTCGCGGTGGGCCCCGGCGCCCGTGGCGACGACGGCAAGATCGTGGCGCTCGACGTCAAGGTCGGCGACCGTGTGATCTTCGGCAAATGGTCGGGCACCGAGGTCAAGATCGATGGCCAGGAGCTGCTGATCATGAAGGAAAGCGACATCATGGGTGTGCTCGAAGGCGCCGCGAAGAAGAAGGCCGCCGCCGAGTAAGGCTCGCAACCGGACACAAGCCGGCCGCGGGCCTTTTTCATTGGCCCAGCCGGACCATCCGATTCATGAATTCAGAAGGATCAAGAAAACATGGCTAAGGAAGTCAAATTCGGTCGTAGCGCCCGCGAGCGTATGCTCAAGGGTGTCGACATTCTCGCCGATGCGGTGAAGGTCACGCTCGGTCCGAAGGGCCGCAACGTCGTGATCGACAAGGCCTTCGGCGCGCCGCGCACCACCAAGGACGGCGTTTCGGTCGCCAAGGAAATCGAGCTTGAAGACAAGTTCGAGAACATGGGCGCCCAGATGGTCAAGGAAGTCGCTTCCAAGACCAACGACACGGCCGGTGACGGCACGACGACGGCGACCGTTCTTACCCAGGCGATCGTGCGTGAAGGCGCCAAGGCGGTTGCCGCCGGCATGAACCCGATGGACCTGAAGCGCGGTATCGATATCGCAGTGCGCGCCGCCATCGAGGACATCACCAAGCGGTCCAAGAAGGTGAAGTCGAACGACGAAGTCGCGCAGGTTGGCACGATCTCTGCGAATGGTGAGTCCGAGATCGGAGCCATGATTGCCCAGGCGATGGCGAAGGTCGGCAATGAAGGCGTGATCACGGTCGAGGAAGCGAAGTCGCTCGACACCGAACTCGATGTCGTCGAAGGCATGCAGTTCGATCGCGGCTATCTCTCGCCCTACTTCATCACCAATGCCGACAAGATGGTGGCAGAGCTCGACGAGCCGCTCATCCTGCTCCATGAGAAGAAGCTGACGAGCCTGCAGCCGATGCTGCCGGTTCTCGAAGCCGTGGTGCAGTCGGGCCGCCCGCTCCTGATCATTGCGGAAGACATCGAAGGCGAGGCACTTGCCACGCTCGTGGTCAACAAGCTCCGTGGCGGCCTCAAGGTCGCGGCCGTCAAGGCGCCGGGCTTCGGCGACCGCCGCAAGGCCATGCTTGAGGACATCGCGATCCTCACGGGCGGCCAGGTCATCTCCGAAGACCTCGGCATCAAACTCGAGTCCGTCACTCTCGACATGCTGGGCCGTGCGAAGCGCGTCTCCATCACGAAGGATGACACGACGATCGTCGACGGTTCTGGCAAGAAGAAGGACATCGAATCCCGCGTTGCCCAGATCAAGCGGCAGATCGAGGACACGACGTCCGACTACGACAAGGAAAAGCTGCAGGAACGTCTTGCTAAGCTCGCGGGCGGCGTTGCGGTGATCAAGGTCGGCGGCGCCACCGAAGTCGAAGTGAAGGAGCGCAAGGACCGTGTCGATGACGCGCTGAACGCGACCCGTGCTGCCGTCGAGGAAGGCATCGTGCCGGGCGGCGGCACAGCACTCCTGATGGCCTCCAAGGCCGTCGCCAAGCTTGTTGACGATAACCGCGACATTCAGGCGGGTATCAACATCATCCGCAAGGCGCTTGAAGCCCCGATCCGCCAGATCGTCGAGAATGCCGGTGTCGAAGGCTCGATCGTCGTGCAGAAGGTTCTCGAGTCGAAGCAGCCAAATTTCGGCTTCGACGCGCAGAAGGAAGAATATGTGGACCTCGTTGCCGCTGGCATCATCGACCCGACCAAGGTCGTGCGCACGGCGCTTCAGGACGCGGCTTCCGTTGCCGGCCTTCTCATCACCACCGAAGCCATGATTGCCGAAGCGCCGAAGAAGGAAGCTGCCGGCGCGGGCATGCCCGGCGGTATGGGCGGCATGGGCGGCATGGGCGGCATGGACTTCTAAGTCCTGCCTCTCACCGAGAGACATGCGAAGGGCCGGTGGAAACACCGGCCCTTTTCTTTTGTCACATTTCCGGGAGGTGACGTTACGTCACATTGAGTCCTCTTCCTGACGAATGGCCCCGTAGCGGCTACACTCCCCTCAAACGCAATTCGGGAGGACGGCTGAGATGGACTTCACATTTTCCGCAAAGGACGAAGAGTTCCGCATGAAGGTACGGGACTTCTTCGAGCATGAATATCCGCGCGATATTATCGAGAAGATGGCGAGCGGCGCATCGCCCTCGAAGGAGGATTATCAGCGCTCCGAGCGTGCCATGGCCGCGAAGGGATGGCTCGCCGTCAACTGGCCCAAGGCCGATGGCGGCACGGGCTGGAGCGCAAACGAAAAATACATCTTCGACGAGGAACTGGAACGGGCCGGCGCACTCAATGTCGTGCCGATGGGCCTCCTCTATGTCGGTCCCGTGATCTACACATTCGGCACCGAAGAGCAGAAGAAGCGCTTTCTGCCGGGCATCCTCAATAGCACGACATTCTGGGCACAGGGCTATTCGGAGCCGGGATCGGGCTCGGACCTTGCCTCGCTGCAATGCTCGGCGGTATCCGACGGCGACGACTACATCGTCAATGGCACCAAGATCTGGACGAGCCTCGGCCAGCATGCGGACTGGATTTTCTGCCTGCTGCGGACGAGCCAGGAAGAAAAGAAGCAGGAGGGCATCACCTTCCTGCTGATCGACATGATGAGCCCCGGCATCACCGTCAATCCGATCATCACCATCGACGGCAAGCACTCGCTGAACAGCGTCACTTTCGACAATGTTCGTGTGCCGAAGGAGAACCGCATCGGCGAGGAAGGCAAGGGCTGGACCTATGCCAATTATCTCCTCGGGCATGAGCGCACGTCCTATGCGCATGTCGCGGGCAAGCGGAAGCAGCTTGCCAACACACGCGCCGTGGCCAGGGAACGCGGTCTCCTCGAAGATCCGGCCTTCGTGGAAAAACTCTCCGCGCTCGAAGCGCGGCTCGATGCGCTGGAGATCACGGTGCTTCGCACCCTTTCGTCGGTGGCAGAAGGCGGTGCGCCAGGAAATGAGTCCTCTATCCTCAAGATCATCGCGACCGAACTCGCACAGGACATAACGGAGCTCGGCATGGAGGCCTTTGGCCCCTATATGCAGCCGGCCTTCCCGGACTCGGTCGCGCCCGCCTGGACCGGCAACACGGCGCTTCCTGCCGGCGCCGCGCCTTCCGTTGCTGCCTATCTCGGCGCCCGCGCGCAGTCGATCTATGGCGGCTCCAACGAGATCCAGAAGAACATTATCGCCAAGCGAATACTGGGCCTCTGACGAGGGAATTGACTCGCGGCCGGAAACGGGGCTCTACTCTCCCTGTTTCCGGTCGCACATATCCTCCGCGCGACTGGCGAAATCAGATGGGTCACCATCGGGGAGCGCGGAGACTGGTCTTTCGAGCCGATCGCCTGGGCAGCACTTCAAGTTGCTGGCCGGGCGTTTTTGTTTTTGCTCGAAGGAGGCACCTATGCCCACAACAGACCAACGCACGCAACTTGCGCAAAGCGATCATGAAATCTTCCTTGCTCTCAAAGGTGAGGAGGCCCGCCAGCGCGCAGGGCTCGAACTGATCCCATCCGAGAACTACGCCTTTCCCGAAGTGTTGACCCTGCTTGGATCGGCCTTTACCAACAAATATTCCGAAGGCTATCCGGGGCGGCGCTATTACGGAGGTCAGGAAAACACTGACCGCATCGAAATGCTGGCCCGTGACCGCGCCAAGGCTTTGTTCCGCGCTGAACATGCCAATGTGCAACCGCTTTCCGGCTCGCCCATGAACCAGGCGGTCTATCTCGGTCTCCTCGAGCCTGGCGACACGATCCTTGCCATGGACCTTTCCCATGGCGGACATCTGACACATGGTGCGCCGGTTTCCCATATGGGGCGGCTGTTCAATTTCGTCTGCTACAAGACCGATCCTTCGACGGGTGCGATCGACTTCGATCATCTTCGCGCCGTCGCACGGGAGACGAAGCCGAAGCTCGTCGTCTGCGGCTACTCCTCCTATCCACGCGACTATGACTATGCGGATTTCAAGCGCGTGGCGGATGAGATGGGTGCGCTCACAATGGCCGACGTCTCTCATATCGGCGGGCTGATCGCGGCGAATGTCATGCGCAACCCGCTGGATGCCGGTTTCGACGTGATGACGACGACGACGCACAAGTCTCTGCGGGGTCCGCGAGGAGGGCTCATACTCTGCAAGGAGAAGTTCGCGAAGAAGATCGACGCATCTGTCTTTCCCGGCCTTCAGGGCGGGCCGCATATGAACCAGGTTGCCGCTGCAGCCGTCACCTTCCGCCTTGCCGCACTCCCCTCTTTCCGCGCCTATGCTGAGTCGGTGCTTGCCAATGCGAAGGCGCTTGCGGCGGCGCTCACGGCGCGGCAGGTGAAGCTCGTTACCGGCGGCACGGACAATCACCTTCTCGTCATCGACACCGTGCAGAGCTTCGGCCTCGATGGCGCCGTGGCGCAGGAGGCACTCGACCGGGTGGGCCTGACCACCAACAAGCAGGTGATCCCGGACGATCCGAACCCGCCGATGCGGCCATCCGGCCTTCGCCTCGGCACGCCGGCGCCGACCGCGCGCGGCATGGGCGAGACGGAAATGGCCGAGATCGGTGCGATCATCGCTGAGGCACTCGCGGCGAAAGGCGACCGCGCGGCGGAGGAGCGGCTTGCCGCCCGCACCCGCAGACTGACAGCGCGCTTTCCTGTGCCGGCGCTTTGACCGGGCAGCAGGGGCTCAGGCAAGCATGAGCGTGAGCCCCTGCCAGATCAGTATTGCGCCCAGCACGAAAAGTATGTTGCGGCTCCAGCTCTTGAACTGGCCGTCATTCATCCGGTCGAGCACCATCTTGCCGAGCGTCGTGCCCAGCATGGCGAGCGGCGCGACCATGACATAGACCCACCAAGGAAGTCCCGCCTCCGGCAGCAGATGCGCGGCGAGCAGACCGAAATAGAGAAGTTTCGTCAGATGCTGCAGCGTCTGCGTCACCGCCTTGGTGGCCACGATCTGATGCCTCGTGAGGGGGCTCCGCACGAAGAAGACATCAAGGATCGGCCCTGCGACACCCGCCGTCAGCGTCAGCGCCGTCACAACGAAACCGCAGATGGGCGAGATGAAGGGCCGCGTAATATCGAGGCCCCAGCTTTTGGGGATGGAGAAAGCGATAAACGGGATCGCGCCGAGGAGAACCAGCACCGTCGCCTTGTCCGGCACGAAACTCACGAGCAGAAACAGGGCGAGAGCGAGGCCTGCGCCCACCATGTTGGTTGCGACAATAGGCCATACAATGTCGCTGCGGTTGATAACGGCGCGATAACCGTTCGACACGGCCTGCGTCACGCCATGGAGCATCATCGCCGCGCCGACGGAATAGGCGAAGGTGAGGAAGGCCATGAGGATCAGGCCGCCCGCCATGCCGAAGATGCCCGACAATATTGCCGTCACAAGAACCACAAGGGCGGTCGTGACGGCGAGTATTGGCGTCATGATCTCAGTTCCGCTTGCCGAGCTTTTCGAGCAGGCGTTCGCGAAGCGGATTTTTCGCCTCGAAGACATAATCCGCGCGGGCGGCCGTCACCGTTTCCCGGCCTTTCGCATAAAGGAACGAGACAAGATCGTAGAGGCGGGCCTCCGGGCAATGAGCGATGCGCACCGGCCCGCCGGCATTGGAACCGAAAGGCAGCGTGACGCCGAAGCGATTGGAAATCTCGCCGATCAGGCCGGCATCATCCGCGCCGCTGGCAAACCGGACTTCCACGGTCTTTGCGGCGCGCGCCTGTGCCGAGACGCGATCGAGAATCTCACCGACTGCAGCAAGCGCATTTTCGTCCCATTCCGCACCGAGGCTCGCAACGAGGTTCGCTTGACTCTTCAGCATGGTGCCGTCATCCAGCACCTTCAGATTGTTTGCTGCAAGTGTTGCACCTGTGGAGGTTATGTCCACAATCACTTCCGCCGTGCCGGCCGCGGGGGCGCCTTCGGTGGCACCGAGACTTTCCACGATGCGATAGTCGGTGAGGCCGTGTGCCGCAAAGAAGTTCCGCGTAAGATTGAAATATTTGGTTGCGACGCGAAGCCGCCGGCCACGCTTCGTGTGGAAGGCGAGTGCGACATCGTCGAGGTCGGCCATGGTGGCGACATCGATCCAGCTTTGCGGTACCGCGACCACAACATCGGCATGACCGAAGCCGAGCGGCAGCAGCAGCTCCACATCCCGCTCCGGCGCGGACAGTTTCTCCCGGATCAGGTCTTCGCCCGTCACGCCAAGGTGGATGATGCCCTGCTCGAGCTGGCCTGCGATTTCGGATGCCGACAGGAAAGCGATCTCGACATTGGCGATGCCATCGAGGCGGCCGGTATAGCCGCGGCCCCCGTCCTGCTTCACGCGCAGGCCCGCCCGCGCGAAAAAGGCATTCGCATTTTCCTGAAGCCTGCCTTTCGAGGGAAGGCCGATGATGAGTTTATCGCTCATTGGCCTTGCTCCCTTGCGACGGCGGCAAGGAGCCGCTCAATCCCGACCGCGCAACCGACAGCAGGCACCGGCTTTTCCGAACCAAGCGCAGAGAGGAGATCGTCATAACGGCCGCCGCCGCAGATCATCGCATCGGCACCGAGGGGCGGCACGCGAAACTCGAAAACAAGGCCCGTGTAATAGGCCATGTTGCGGCCGAAGCCTGTGGCGAAGTGTGCCCGGGATAGATCGACACCCGCCTTTGCGATCAGGTCCATCCGCCGCTCGAAACGCGCGATGGCTGCCTCGAGGGATATGCCTGCGCCGCTTGCGAGCTTCTTTATTTGCTCGATGCAGTCTTTCGGCGCACCCGAAACAGCAAGAAAATCGGAAATGAGCTTCGCCGCCGTTTTCGGTACGCCGGAGGCGGCGAGTTCCGCCTGTTCGATCAGTCGTTCGGCGACCTCCTCAACGGTGCGTCCCCCCACGGGCGCGATGCCCGCGAGTTTCAGCACATCTTCGATCACGTCCTTTGCCTGCGCTTCATCAAGGCCTGCCAGTGCGGAGATCAGTGCCTGCCGCTCGCTGCCCTCTTCGCCAGCGTCACCTGCTGCGAGGCGATCGAGAAGTTCGCGGAAATAATCGGGTCGCCAGAAGTGACGTTTCAGCCGGGCACGCCAGCCTGATGGAAGATCGAGCGCGTCGATCAGCGCATCGAAAAGTGCAAGATCGCCCATCTCGATTTCGTAACTTTTCAGGCCGGCTCCGGCGAGTGCGGCACTTGCCAATGCCATCACTTCGGCATCCGCCGCTTCCGCATCCGCAGCGCCCAGACATTCGAGACCTGCTTGCGTGAATTCGCGGAGCTTCGCCGAGCCCTTCTGCTGAAAACGATAGACGGGGCCTACCGAGCAGAGCTTCTTCGTACCGCCGCCTGCTTCGAGGTAAAGGCGGCAGACTGGGATGGTGAGTTCAGGACGCAGGCAGAGTTCATCGCCTGCCGGATCCGCAAAGACATACATGCGGCGGCGGATATCCTCGCCGGACATGTCGAGAAAGATGTCCGCTGGCTGAAGTGCGGGCGCCGAGACGGGTTCGTATCCCGCCTTCTCGAAGCCGCCGCGCACGGACGCCGCCAGCGCCTCGCGGGTGCGAAGCCTTTCGCCGTCCAGA
>JAHBYK010000019.1 GCA_019635965.1 Parvibaculum sp.
AGAGGACAGGAAGCGGCGCGAGGAAGCGGAAACCCGCAACCACGCCGAAGCTCTCGCCAATGCGACGGAAAAGTCGCTCGCCGAAAATGGCAGCAAGATCGGCGCCGATGTGAAGGCGGAAGTGGAAGCCGCCCTTGAGGCGCTGAAAGGCGCACTGAAGGATGGCGATGCCGCCACCATCAAGGCGAAGTCCGACGCGCTGACCCAGGCCTCGATGAAGATGGGCGAGGCGCTCTACAAGGCGGCGCAGGCCGAAGCCGAGGCGGAAGCGGCCGGCGGCGGCGAGGGCGGCAAGCCGAATGACGATGTCGTCGATGCCGATTTCGAGGAAGTCGACGACGACAAGAAAGATCAGGACAAGTCCGCCTGATCCGGGGCCTCGTCATGATGGCCATTTTCACAAACACAAAAGCGGAGCGGATGCGCGAAAGCGCATCCGTGCCGTATTCCGTTTCAGGGTGATCCCCCATGTCGAAGCGCGATTTCTATGACGTGCTCGGGGTGAGCCGCAACGCAAACGCGGATGAGCTGAAAAAGGCTTACCGCTCGCTTGCGAAGAAGTACCACCCCGACCAGAACCAGGGCGACAAGGAAGCGGAACAACGCTTCAAGGAGCTCAACGAAGCCTATGACGTGCTGAAGGACGAACAGTCCCGCGCGGCCTATGACCAGTTCGGCCACGCCGCCTTCGACGGCGGCATGGGCGGACCGCGCGGCGGCGCCGGCGGCATGGGCGGCGGCTTCGGCGGCGCCTCCATGTCCGACATATTCGACGATCTGTTCGGCGAGTTCATGGGTGGCGGACGCGGCCGGGGACGCGGGCGCGGCAATGGCCAGATCCGCGGCCACGATCTTCGCTACAATATGGAGATCACGCTCGAGGAAGCCTTTGAAGGCAAGAAGGCGCAGATCCGTGTGCCGGGCTCCGTTGCCTGCGAGGTCTGCAACGGTTCTGGCGCGGCGCCGGGCTCGAGCCCCGTCACCTGTCCGACCTGTCACGGCGACGGCAAGGTGCGCGCGAGCCAGGGCTTCTTCACGGTCGAGCGCACCTGCCCGACCTGTCATGGCCGCGGCCAGACGATCGACAAGCCCTGCACCGCCTGTCATGGCGCGGGGCGCGTGGAGAAGGAGCGCACGCTCTCGGTGAATATTCCCGCCGGCGTCGAGGACGGCACACGCATCCGCCTTGCAGGCGAGGGCGAGGCCGGGATGCGCGGCGGACCTTCGGGCGACCTTTACATCTTCCTTTCGGTGAAGCCGCACCGCCTGTTCGAGCGTGATGGCGCGGACCTGTTCTGCCGCGTGCCGATTTCCATGGTGACGGCAGCACTCGGCGGCGAGATCGAGGTGCCGACGCTTGGCGGCAAGAAGGTGAAGGTGAAAGTGCCTGAAGGCGCGCAGACCGGGCGTCAGTTCCGCCTGCGGGGCAAGGGCATGCCGGTCGTCAATTCGCGCGAGGTGGGCGATCTCTATATCCAGATCACCATCGAGACGCCGGTGAACCTGACCAGGAAGCAGAAGGATCTCCTCAAGCAGTTCGAGGAAGCATCCTCGCCCGGCAACAGCCCGGAGAGCACCGGCTTCTTCGCCAAGGTCAAGGAATTCTGGGACGGGTTTCAGAACTGAGAATCCCGGCTAATCTGAAGGCCCCCGGCAACAGGCCGGGGGCTTTTTCATGTCCGGGTGATCCCATGACCGCGCCGCTTTCTGCCTATCTCCTGCCGATTGCGCTTCTCATTGCGTCCAATGTCTTCATGACGGCGGCCTGGTACTGGCATCTGAAATTCACCTCGACGCCGATCCTGACCGTGGTGCTGCTGAGCTGGAGTCTCGCCTTTTTCGAATATTGCCTCGCCGTGCCGGCAAACCGGATCGGCTATGAGGTCTTTTCCGCCGCGCAGCTCAAGACCATTCAGGAAGTCATTACACTGACTGTCTTTGTCGCTTTCTCGACAATATATCTTGGCCAGTCGCCGACATGGAACACGGCCATCGGCTTCGCTTTCATCGCGCTTGGCGCCTGGTTCGTGTTCCGAGGCTGAGGAAATCCGCGCCTTTCGGCTTCGCTCCCGTAGCACCGCGTCATAAAGGCGCGGTTTACTTCATTGCCTCCCGGCTTTTCCACTCCGTTAGGAAGTTCCGGTCAATATCCCCCTCAAGACAGCCACTTCCTTTCTGGGGGACGATGAGATGAAGACCTTGAAACATGCAGCGCTGGCGGCGCTTACCGCGGGCGTGATGTGCACCGCCGCTGCCTCGACGGGCTATGCCGCCAGCAGCATCGACGCGCGGCTCGAGGCGCTGGAGAACGAGCTCCGTGCACTGAGGGCCGAAGTCGCCGAACGCGATGCCAAGATCGCGGCGATGGAGGAAAAGACCGCGAAGATCGACGCGATCGCCGCCAAGACCGACGACATGCCGAAGTTCAAGCCGAACAAGCTCGAGATGGAGAGCGCCGACGGCCAGTTCTCGATGGGCATTGCCGGCCGCATCCAGGCCGATGCCTATGCGATCGACGACGACAATTCGGCGCTGAACCCGATGGGCAATGGCGCGCAGCTTCGCCGCGCGCGTCTCGGCGCCTATGGCAAGATGTTCGGCGCCTGGCAGTACAAGTTCGAAGTCGAATATGCCGGCGACAAGGTTGCCATCAAGGACGCCTATGTGCAGACCGGCCTGACCGACGAGCTGAAGATCCGCGCCGGTCACTTCAAGGAATTCTACGGCATCGACCATCTGACGTCGGACAACTACGTCACCTTCATGGAGCGTGCGAGCTCCTCCGTCTACTGGCCCGACGAGGCGATGGGCGTCGGTCTCATCTATGGCGATGAAAAGCTCTACGGCATCCAGGCCGGCATCTATTCGCCGGGCGTTGCGAGCGGCGGCGCGGGCGGCACGACGGACTGGTCCGTCACGGGCCGCGGCTATGTCGCGCCGCAGATCGGCTCCGGCGTCGTTCATGTCGGCCTCAATGGCAGCTATCGCGGCTATGAGACGAGCGCGACGACGAAGTTCGAACAGCGCCCGGAAACGCATCTCGCGGAGAAGGTGCTGCGCACCGGCAATATTGCGAACCCGTCGAGCGAAACGCGCTTCGGCCCGGAAATCGCCGCCGTGTTCGGCCCGGTCTCGGCACAGGCCCAGTATGACTGGTCGCAGATCGACCGCGATGGCGGCCTGCCGTCTGTCTCGACCGAGGGCGGCTATGTGGAGGCAAGCTGGTTCGTGACCGGCGAAAGCCGCAACTACGACGTCAAGTCGGGCACGTTCGGCCGGCCCAAGGCGACGAATGCCATCCAGCTTGCGGCCCGCTACAGCCGGCTGAAGCTCGAGGATGCGGCGCTGACCGACGCGCGCCGCGGCACCATGGACAACATCACGCTCGGCGCAAACTACTTCTTCAACCCGAATGTCCGGCTGATGCTGAACTGGGTCCGCGCCGATACCGATTACACCGCCTCGACCGACGAGACCTACAACATCGTCCAGTCGCGCCTCCAGCTCGACTGGTAAGCCCTCCCCCCGCCGGGCCCCCCGATTGCAGGTGCCCGGCCCTCGCGAGCCCGTCCGGCGCCCCCATGCCGGACGGGCTATTCGCGCTTCTGCGGCCCCCGGCGCCTCGCGGATTTACCTCGCCGGAAGGGCCTGATATACCGCCGCCTGACGCATAACCGGGCAGACCATGATGGCGCAGGATGTGAAGATCGCGGTGACGGGGGCGGGCGGCCGGATGGGCGCCACGCTGATCCGCCTTATTGCGGGCACGGACGGACTCGCCGTGACGGGCGGGCTCGAGGCCGAAGGCTCGCCGCATATCGGCCAGGATCTCGGCCTGCTCGCCGGTCTTTCCGCGCCGCTCGGCATCGCCGCGACGGCGGATGCGCTGTCCGTCATCAAGGATGCCGATGCGCTCATCGATTTTTCCGCGCCGAAGGCGAGCGTCGAATTTGCTGCCCTGGCGGCACAGGCCCGCATCGTCCATGTGATCGGCACAACCGGCTTTTCCGCCGAGGAGGAGGCGCGCATCGAGGCGGCGGCCCGCCATGCGACCATCATCAAGGCCGGCAATATGAGCCTCGGCGTCAATCTCTTGGCGGCGCTCGTCCGGCAGGCCGCGAAGGCGCTTTCCAGCGACTGGGACATCGAGATCGTCGAGATGCATCACCGGCACAAGGTCGATGCGCCGTCGGGTACGGCGCTGCTGCTCGGGCAGGCGGCCGCGGAAGGGCGCGGCATATCGCTCGGCGATCATTCCGAGCGCGGCCGCGACGGCTTGACCGGCGCGCGGGCGAAGGGCGCGATCGGCTTTGCGAGCCTGCGCGGCGGATCGGTCGTCGGCGAACATGACGTGATCTTTGCGGCCGAGAACGAACGCATCGTGCTCAGGCACATTGCGGAGGACCGTGGCATCTTCGCGCGCGGCGCGATCAAGGCGGCGCAATGGGGCCAGGGCAAGGGGCCCGGCCTCTTCAACATGGCCGATGTGCTCGGCCTGAACTAGTTACTATACGGATCAATGGAGCAAGACGTGGCCAACCTGCTTGTGCTTGTCCGGCATGGACAGAGCGAATGGAACGAGAAAAACCTGTTCACGGGCTGGCGCGATCCGGGTCTCACCGAACAGGGCAAGGCCGAGGCGAAGGAATCGGGCGAGGCCATGAAGGCGGCCGGCCTCAAATTCGACGTCGCCTTCACCTCGGCCCTCAGCCGTGCGCAGGAAACGAACCGCATCATCCTTGCGGAGCTTGGCCAGAGCGATATCGAGGTCGTGAAAGATCAGGCGCTCAACGAGCGCGACTATGGCGACCTGTCGGGCCTCAACAAGGACGATGCGCGGGCGAAGTGGGGCGAGGAACAGGTGCATATCTGGCGCCGTTCCTACGACGTTCCGCCGCCGGGCGGCGAAAGCCTGAAGATGACGGCAGAGCGCGTGCTGCCCTATTTCAAGCAGACGATCCTGCCGCGTGTGCTCAAGGGCGAGCGCGTACTTGTCGCGGCGCATGGCAATTCGCTGCGCGCGCTTGTCATGCAGCTCGACGGCCTCACGCAGGAAGAAGTGCTCAAGCTCAACATAGCCACCGGCGCGCCGATGGTTTACGAGCTCGACGACAAGGGCAAGGTTCTCTCGAAGAAGATCCTGATCGAGCGCGAGGCGCACTAGGCCGGTTGCCGCGCGGGACCGGACTTCACTTTCCTGAGCGCCGCATCGAGCGCGCGGGCGAAATCGGCGCGTTCGGCGGGTGACAGCATGGCTGCGAGTTCCACCTCGCGGCCATGGCTGACGACATGGAGCTTCGTCGATTCATCCGGCAATTTGCTGAGCGAGAGACGCGCCCAATAGGGCTGGAGGCTCACCGCCTCGGCGCGGCCCTTGGCATCGACGCGGCGGATCAGCAGTTCATCGTCCGATAGCTGCACCGTTTCATGAGCGCGGGCGGCGCGGTAATTCGCGCGAAAGGCCCACCAGACGGCAAGCACTTCAAGCCCGCAAAAGCCGAGGATGGGCCAGGCGCCCTTCGCCATGAACCAGGCGCCGGCCGTGAAATTCACCGCTGCGACGACGCCGATCAGAATGGCAAAGCCCCGCATGGACAGCGAGCGATGCGGCAGGATCACCGCATCGAAGTGAAGCGGCGGCAGCAGGGGCTCGGCGGTGCGGCGGTCGGCGGACATGGACGGGAGAGTAGGGCGGCGACACGTCCCCGGCAATACGGCCTTGCGACGCAGGCGGCTTATGCGCAATCTTCCGCCCCATGACCCGCGCCGCGACGATGAAAAAGCCCGATATTGCCGAGTTCTTCCGCCGCCTTGCCGAAAGGCTGCCGGAACCCAGGACCGAGCTCGAATACCGCAACACCTATACGCTGCTCGTCGCCGTGGTGCTGTCGGCCCAGGCGACCGATGTGGGCGTCAACCGCGCGACAAAGGAGCTTTTCAAGATCGCCGATACGCCGCAGAAAATGCTGAAGCTCGGCGAGGCCGGTCTCGTTCAGCACATCAAGACGATCGGGCTTTACCGCAACAAGGCGAAGAACGTGATCGCGCTGTCGCGGATGCTGATCGAGCAGCATGGCGGCGAGGTGCCGCGCGACCGCGCCGCGCTGGAGGCGCTGCCGGGCGTCGGCCGCAAGACCGCGAATGTCGTGCTCAATGTCGCGTTCGGCGAACCGACCATTGCAGTCGATACGCATATTTTCCGCGTCTCCAACAGGACCGGGCTCGCGCCGGGCAAGGATGTCGTGGAGGTCGAGAAGAAGCTCGAAAAGCTGGTGCCGGAAGAATACCGGATGCATGCGCATCACTGGCTGATCCTGCATGGGCGCTATGTCTGCAAGGCACGCAAACCCGATTGCCCGGTCTGCCCGGTGAACGACCTTTGCCGCTTCAAGGCGAAGACGGTCGCTGCCTAGGATGTGGGTGCGTTTCGCTTCGCCATGACAGAGGCGAGGCATTGATCCTTGTCGGCCGGGCCGCCCTGCAGGCGCCGCGCATCGACATGGCGCGCGCCTTCCTCTCCATAGAAATAGAGAAAGAGGCTGCAATCATTGCCGCCATATTGCCAGATTTCGGCGGAGGGTTCGGTGCGGCGGAAATCCGGCGCGCCGAGGCGGGCCGAAATCGCGGAAGGCGCGGCGCCGATCAGCGCCTGTACGGTGAGCGGGCCCGGCGCGAGCGACGTCACCCGCGCGCCGGGGGATGAGGGCTGGGCGCAGGCGGCGGCCATGAGCGGGAGCGACAGCGCCAGACAGATTTTCCTCATGCTGCCTCTCATGCGCTTTGGCTGCGGGCGGCAAGGCCCTTGTAGGTATGGACCATGAAGGCGGTCGCAAAGAGCGGCGCGAGCAGGTTGAGCACCGGCACGGTGGTGAAGAGCGCGATGGCGGCGCCTGCGAAGAATATCCGTGTGCGGTGGCGCTTGCGCATGGCTCGCGCCTCGCCCGGCGCGAGATGGCGGAGCGCAACAAGCTCGAAATATTCGCGGCCGAGGAGATAGCCGTTCACGATCCAGAAGATGGCGACATTCACCACCGGCAGGAGATAGAAGGGAAGCGCCAGCAGGTTCACGATGATCAGCACCAGCGTGAAGCGGAGCGCGGTGACGAGCGACTGCCAGAAAGGCTGGTCGGTGCCGGGCGGGTCCGCCGGATAGTCCTCCGCCTCGACGCGGGCGGCGATCACTTCGAGGAAGAGGCCGGCGACCAGCGACACCACGGGATGCACGAGCGGGATCAGCACGATCACCGCTAGGAAGCGGGCGATGAAGCCGATCGCCGCATCGACCCAGCCGCCGGCAAAATCGGGGCCGAATTCCGGCAGGGCGGTCAGCGCCCATTGAAGCCCCGCACCGAACAGCACAAGCACAAGCAGCGTCAGCCCGAGCGTCTGCCACATCACCCGGCGATAGGGCGGGGCAAAGATTTCCCTGAAGGCGCGCAGCGCGTCGGACAGCATCTGGTTCTCCTCAAAGCCGGGGCCCTAACCTAGTGCGCCCATGAGCGCGCCGCAAATTCCCCCGTGTATGAAAGTTAAGGCCGGGCGGCGGCGTTTTGGACATATGGCGCACAATCCCTATACTCCCGCCCCGCACCCCGGAATTCATCCAGAAGACCTGTTGAGGATCATGACCGAAGTTAAATATGACGTGGCGGGCATCGGCAATGCGCTGGTGGACGTGATTTCGAATGCGGACGACACGTTCCTGATTGCGAACGGCATCGAGAAGGGCGGCATGACGCTGATCGATGACAGGCGCGCGGACGAGCTTTACGGCAAGATGGGCGCCGCCGTCGAAATGTCGGGCGGGTCGTGCGCCAACACGATTGCGGGGCTTGCATCGCTTGGCGGCAAGGGCGCCTTTTTCGGCAAGGTGAAGAAGGACCAGCTCGGCGAGGTCTTCATCCACGACATCAAGTCGCTCGGCGTGCATTTCCCCGCCGCTCCGGCAACGAGCGGCGCGCCGACCGGGCGCTGCCTCATCATCGTCACGCCGGACGCGCAGCGCAGCATGAGCACCTATCTCGGCGCGGCGCAGAAGCTGACGGCGGACGACATCGACGAAGATACAATTCGCGCCTCGGCCGTGACCTATATGGAAGGCTATCTCTGGGACGAGCCGGGCGCGAAGCAGGCCTTCCTCAAGGCGGCGAAGATCGCGCGCGAGGCGGGCCGTCTCGTGTCGCTCACCCTGTCGGACAGTTTCTGCGTCGGACGGTTCCGCGACGAGTTCCGCCGCCTTGCGAAAGACGAGGTCGATCTCCTGTTCGCCAACGAGGCGGAGATCCTCTCGCTCTACGAGACGGATGTGTTCGACGAGGCGTTGCAGCAGATCCGCAAGGATTGCAGGTTCGCCGCGCTGACGCGCTCCGAACAGGGCTCGGTCATCGTCGCCAATGGCGAGGTGCATGTGGTCGATGCGGAGAAAGTCTCGAAGGTCGTGGATACGACCGGCGCGGGCGATCTCTTTGCCGCCGGCTTCCTATACGGCCTCACACGCGGCAAGGATCCCGTGACCTGCGGCCGGCTCGGCGCGCTCGCCGCTGCCGAAGTCATCTCGCATTACGGGCCGCGGCCGCAGGTTTCGCTTGCGGAACTGGCGAAGGCGAAAGGGCTCGCCTAGAGCTTCCTCAGATAGACATCGCGGATGCGGTGATCGTCGCCCTTGCGCAGGATGAGATCGGCGCGCTGGCGCGTCGGCAGGATGTTCTTGTGCAGATTGGCGAGATTGATCGAGGTCCAGATCGAATCCGCGGTCTTGATTGCTTCCTCTTCCGTCAGCTTCGAATAGCGATGGAAATAGGCTGCCGGGTCCTTGAAGGAGGTGCGGCGCAGGCTGAGGAAGCGTTCGATATACCAGCGGCGGATCGCTTCCTCGTCGGCATCGAGATAGATCGAGAAATCGAAGAAGTCGGAGACGAAGGGCTGCGGCTCGTCGCCTTCGGCCGGCTTCCAGGGCTGCAGCACGTTCAGCCCCTCGACGACGAGAATATCGGGCTTGTCGACGATGATCGTCTCGCCGGGAAGAATGTCGTAGGTGAAGTGCGAATAGACCGGCGCCTCGACGCGGGCCGAGCCTGCCTTCACATCCGAGAGAAAGCGGATCAGCCGCTTGATGTCGAAACTTTCCGGGAAGCCCTTGCGCTGCATCAACCCGCGTTCTTCGAGTACCTTGTTCGGATAGAGAAATCCGTCGGTGGTGATGAGATCGACTTTCGGATGGTTGGACCAGCGCGCAAGCAGCGTACGCAGGATGCGCGCCATGGTGGACTTGCCGACGGCGACAGAGCCCGCAACGCCGATGATATAGGGTACCTTGTCCTGCACGCGGCCAAGGAAGTCCGACGTCACCCGGTAAAGTTCCTGCGTCTCGCCGACATATAGATTGAGCAGGCGCGACAGCGGCAGGAAGATTTCCGACACTTCATCGAGCGAGATGCGCTCGCCAAAGCCTTTCAGCTCCTCCAGCTCCTTTGCCGAAAGGGGCAGCGGCGTGTCCTGGCGGAGTCTCCCCCATTCGCCGGCGGTGAAATGGCGATAGGGCGACAGCGACGTCGCTTCGCCGGTCGCTTCGGTCTTGGCTGCGGGCATGGGCTTTCCGACCCCCAATTCAGCGCTCGGTGCGCGCGGCTTTTTCATCGAGACCGGAACGGCCTTCGCGCCGCTCGAGCTCGGCATAGACATCGGCCGGTTCGATGCCGATGGCCGCGGCAAGAACCAGCCAGTGATAGAGAAGATCGGCGCTTTCGGAAATCGCGGCCTTGCGGTCGCCCGACATGGCGGCGATCACGGTCTCGACCGCTTCCTCGCCGAGCTTCTGGGCGCAGGCGGGCACGCCTTTCGAGAAGAGCTTGGCCGTGTAGGACGAGGCGGCATCCGCCCCCTTGCGGGCGGCGATGACCTCGAAGAGGCGATCGAGCTGTCTTGCATCGGCGGCCATGGGCGCACTCCGGGCGGTTGACTGCCGTTCTCGCCAAGGCCCGTCGAGGCCCCGCGCGGCGGCATTGCGTAGCAGATTTACGGAGTTGAGGCCAGTGGCGGGTCCTGACGCGGCGTCACACCCGGGTGGAGAGGCTGGTTCCCGAAAGTTCGCCGGTCTTGGCACCTGTCTGGTCGGCATCCCTGAGGTCGGCGCCGCGCAGATCGGCGCCGCGCAGATCGGTGCCCTTCAGGTTCGCCCGATAGAGGATTGCCTTCGAGAAATCGGCGGCGGCGAGGATCGCACCTTCGAAATTGGTATCGGCGAGGATCGCTTCCTGGAAATTCGCACTGGCGAGAACCTGACGCGAGAAGTTCATCCGCGACAGGTCCATGCGCGAGAAATCCGCCCGCATGCCCTGCTTCTGGCCGGTCTGAATCCAGACCAGATGTTCCATCAGCATCTTCTTCAGGCGCTCGGGGCCGGGCGCCTGGCGGGGCCTTGTGGCACGCATGAGATCGCCGCGCGCGGCCGTGTTCTCGTCCATCACGGCGCGGCGGAAGTCCGTGTCGGCGAGATTGGCGCCCTTCAGCTCGACGCCCTTCAGTTCCGCGCCCGCGAAACTCGCACCGCGCAGGTCGGCGCCCTGCAGGCTTGCGCCCGAGATCGACGCACCCTCGAAATCGGCATCGAGCAGTTTGCATTCCGACAGATTGGTGCCGTACATGCGGGCACCGCGGAAGGTCGAGTTCTCACGGCCCGTCGGGGCGGTCGCGCCGCGCTTGATGACCGCGCCGCGCCTCAGATCGGCGCCGTCGAGCTGTGCGCCCGTCATTTCGGCGCCCGCAAAATTCGCACCCCGCAGATCCGCGCGGGAGAAATTCGTCCGCGTCATGTTGCAGTGGTCGAAATTCGCACCGAAGAGATTGGCGCCGAGGAAATGCGCATCCTCGAGATTGCAGCCGCTGAAGTCGCAGCCGATGAAGTGGCCCTGCGCGAAATTGAGATTGCGGAAGTCGAGGCCGGAAAGGTCGCATTCCTTCATCACGACGCACCAGCCGTTGGGAATGCCTTTCAGATAGCGCTCATGCAGCTCGCAGAGTTTCCTGAGCGCTTCCTGGCTGATCCGGCGTCCGACGATCGCGTTTCTGTCGGCGACCTTGCTTCTCCCGCCATTCGGTGTTCCGGACGTGGGGGACGCATCCGCCGCGCGGGCAGTCGTCTGGGAACGGTCTGACATCGGCAAGAACCTGAACGCTACTAAGGGCCGCCAAAAGAATTGCGGATTTGTTCAATCCTATGGCGGGAAAAATTCAGATTCGATTAACAGGCGAAGAACCCGGGGCCGGAATCAGAAAATCGGCGCCGGCTTCACGCGGCCTTGCACCAGAATGGCACGGTGCCGGCAAACCGCTTCCAGAGACGGATCGCGCCTTTCCAGTCCCTCGCGGCGCGCTTCTCGTGCCAGGCAATGACGTTCTGCGCGGCCGCCTTCAGCGCGCGGCCATCCGACATGTCGTCGAGAATGAGATGCGCAGTGGCGACATCGTTCAGCCCGCCAAAGACATCCTGCATTTCCGACAGGTTGCGCAGCCAGGGTTTCACCTCATCGTCCGGGTAGAGCGAGGAAAAGAAGTGGAGGGCGTAGCGCAGCTTTTTCAGGCGCTTGCGCAATTCATGGCGATCCTCATTGTCCAGCGTCTCGATGTGGCGGCCGAGCTTGGCAGCCTTTTTCAGCCGCTTGTCGAGCGCGTCGCGCGCGAAATCGTGGGCGAGGCGCGGCGCCTTCGGCTTCACCTGCCAGCCGCTTTCGGCGAGGAAGAGACCGAATTCGAGAAGGAAGCGCGTATAGCGGCGCGAGGCAATGGCGGCGCGCGCATTCTCCCAATGCTCGGCGCGCAGTGCCTCGGCGCGCGCGCGCAGCTTTCGCAGGCCGGCCGTTTCCGGTGTCACCGGCGCCAGAATATCGCTGAGGAACACGTCGAAATCGCGGGCAGGCCCAAGCTCATTGGCGAGCCATTTGGCTTCCGCCGCCAGATGCTTCGCGCGCTCGCCGCCGATCGCGGGCTCGAAAATCTCGAATGCGGAACGTGCGCGGCGGAGCGCCACGCGCATCTGATGCAGCGCCTCGGGCAGGCTCGCCTCCAGCGCCGCCGCCTCATTCGCCATGAGGTGAACGAGGCAGTGGCGCAGCACCGCCGCATAGGCGTGCGCAAGCGTTATGTCATGCGGCAGACGCAGCACTTCCGCCTTCACCGCTTGCGGCTTTTCGGGACGGATCAGCGCGAAGCCGCGTTCCGACTTGCTTTTCGTGCCGATGCGCAGATCGGCGACTTCGTTCAGATCGAGCGCGAGGCGATAGAGGCTTGCCGGACTTCCCTCCTTCAATTCGAGCTCGATCTCGCTCACCTTCGCGTCGCGGCCGTTCGCCTTGAGCGCGCCGAGGTCGAGCGCGAGTTCGATCACGTCGCCTTCCGGCGTTGTGAGATTATGGATCGTCCGGCGAATATCGCTTTCGAGGCGCGGGGCGAGCGCGGCGCCATTCGAGAGTTTCTGGATGCGCTTTCTGAGATTGGCCGGCAGGCGGTTCAGGTCCGGTGCGGCGGCACCGCGCGGCAGGCGCGCTTCATGCTCGCCCGTATCGCGCGCCAGCGCGCCGGTCGCGCTGCCCGACACGCCTGTTTCCGTTTTCAGGGTCTGGATGAATTCATCGCCGCTCTTGCGCAGGCGGAGCGCGAGCCCGTTCTGGCCAAGCGCGAGCTTGTCCGTGTCGAAATAGACGGAATGGAGATGCTTGCCCGCGGCGCGGCCGCGCTTCAATCGCTGGAGAGCCGGAGCGCGCTTCACGCGATCAAGTTCGGCCGGCTCGCACAGGAGCTTCAATTCGATTTCACGGTCGGACATGGTCGTTCGTTCGTGCCCATGAATGGGGGGCGGAAATCATGCGCAACGGGCCTCACAACGCTCGCCATTCTGACCGGAGCGGCGCGGATACGCAATTGTCACAATCCGGGTGCGGCTATATTGCGCGGGGCTGGTTGTATGTCATGGAACCGGAGCCACAACAGTTTGTGGTCACAGCCGCATGGGAAGACCGGCCGCCGCCATATAGGTCTTTGCTTCGCCGATCGTATAATCGCCGAAATGGAAGATCGAGGCAGCAAGCACCGCGCTTGCATGGCCGTCGCGGATGCCCTCGACGAGATGATCGAGATTGCCGACGCCGCCCGATGCGATCACCGGCACGGGCACGGCATCTGCTATGGCGCGCGTCAGCGCGATGTCATAGCCCGACTTCGCGCCATCGCGGTCCATCGAGGTGAGGAGAATTTCGCCGGCGCCGAGGGCCGCAACCTTCCGGGCAAATTCGATCGCATCGATGCCGGTTTCCTTGCGGCCGCCATGGGTGAAGATTTCCCATTTGCCGGGCGCGACGGCTTTCGCGTCGATCGCAACGACGATGCATTGATTGCCGAATTTCTCCGCCGCCGCGCGCACGAAGTCCGGGTTGAAGACGGCGGCGGTGTTGATCGATACCTTGTCGGCCCCGGCAAGCAGAAGGGCGCGGACATCCTCTATCGTGCGCACGCCGCCGCCGACCGTGAGCGGCATGAAACATTGCTCGGCGGTGCGGCGGACCACATCGAAAATGATCGCGCGTTCCTCATGGCTTGCCGTGATGTCGAGGAAACAAAGCTCGTCGGCGCCCGCCGCATCGTAGGCGCGCGCGGCCTCCACGGGGTCGCCCGCATCGCGCAGATCGACGAAGTTCACGCCTTTCACGACGCGGCCGTCCTTCACATCGAGGCAGGGAATGACGCGGGCCTTGAGCATCACCGTGAGCCTTTCAGGAGCGCCAGCGCCTCTTTCGGATCGAGACGGCCATCGTAAAGCGCGCGGCCGGAGATCGCGCCTTCGATGCCCGGACAGTTGGCGGCGATCAGCTTCTTCAGATCCTCGATCGAGGACAGACCGCCCGACGCGATCACCGGAATGGAAATCGCGCCGGCGAGCGCCACCGTCGCTTCGATATTGAGGCCCTGAAGCGCGCCGTCCCGGTCGATATCGGTATAGATGATGGCCGCGACGCCCGCATCCTCGAAGCGGCGCGCCATGTCGAGCACGGTAAGGTCCGAGACATCGGCCCAGCCTTCCGTCGCCACGCGGCCGCCCTTGGCATCGAGACCGACGGCGATGCGGCCGGGGAATTTCCGGCAGGCCTCGATCACGAGCGCGGGGTTCTTCACCGCCGCCGTACCGATGATGACGCGGCGGATGCCTTTTGCGAGCCACATCTCGATCGTCGCAATATCGCGGATGCCGCCGCCGAGCTGGGCGGGCATCGAGATCGCCGCGAGGATGCTTTCGACCGCGCCGGCATTCACCGGCCTTCCCTCGAAGGCACCGTTCAGATCGACGAGATGGAGATAGTCGAAGCCCGCCGCCTCGAAGGCGCGCGCCTGCGCAGCCGGATCGTCATTGAAGACGGTCGCCTGGTCCATCAGACCATGCACGAGGCGGACGCATTGGCCGTCCTTCAGATCGATTGCGGGAAAGAGGATCATCGAATGTCTTTCAGACTCGCCACTTCAGGAAATTGCCGATCAGCGCCAGACCAAGCTCCTGGCTCTTTTCGGGGTGGAACTGCGTGCCCGCCAGATTGTCCTTCGCAACCATGGCCGTGATCGGCCCGGCATAATCGACGCGCGCGACAAGTGCATCGGGCTCCGCGACCGCGAAGGCATAGGAATGAACGAAATAGGCGTGCGTCGCGGGCATCGCCTCGAGCAGCGGATGCGCGCGGATCACCTCAAGCTCGTTCCAGCCCATATGCGGAATCTTGAGCGCCTTGTCGGCGGGCTCGATCTTCACGACCTCGCCCTTCAGCCAGCCAAGCCCACGATGCACGCCATGTTCGAGGCCGCGCCCGGCCATGAGCTGCATGCCGACACAGATGCCGAGAAAGGGCTTCGCCTTCGCGCGCACTTCTTCATTCAGCGTTTCTTCCATGCCGGGAATGGCGCGCAGCCCCGCCGCGCAATCGCCGAAGGCACCAACGCCCGGCAGCACGATGCGGTCTGCGGCGCGCAGCGCCTCGGGCTCGCTCGTGACCAGAATATCGGCGGCAAGATGGGCCTCGCGCGCCGCGCGCTCGAAGGCCTTGGCGGCGGAGCGGAGATTGCCGGAGCCATAATCGATGATTGCGACCTTCATCATGGTCAGTGCCCCGGCTTCGCGCCGGCTTCCGGGAAGAGGCCGAGCACTTCGCCATCCTTGTGCTGCGGTGCGCGGCGCGGCCAGACGGGCGCCGTCACCGGCCTTGTTTCCTCCACCACAAGCGGGCGGTCCCATTTCGCAAAGAAGTTGCGTTCCGCTTCCTCGAGCGTCGCACCGGAAGCAATGCCTGCCTCGCGGTAGCCATTGCGCGAAAGCGTCCAGCGGCGGATGTCGTTTGCTTCCGCGCCCAGCATGAAGTTGAGCGCAAGCGAGACGATCGCGGCGGCACCGGGACCGGCGATTTCCTGCGCCAGATAGGACAGGGTGACGGCAGCGCCGATCCAGATGGCGAGCGCAATCCACAGCCGGTGAAAGGCAAGCCAGATCCACGAAAAGGCGAAGGCCGGGAAGGAGAAGCCCTCCTTCACCAGCACGATCCCGTTGCCGTCGAGCGGCGCGCCGGGAAGCTCGTGGACGGTATAGATGCGCATGGGTTCAATCCGCCCGGCAGGCCGGGCAAGCGGCTTCGTTTCGCGCCCTGTCTATGACAGATCGGTGCCGAATGCCAGCATCAGGTGCCGAGCACGCCCTTGGTCGAGGGGATGCGGGTCGCGGCGCGCGGGTCGATTTCCACCGCCTCGCGCAGCGCCCGGGCAAGGCCCTTGAAGCAGCTTTCGACGATATGGTGATTGTTCTCGCCATACATGTTTTCGATGTGCAGCGTGATGCCCGCATTCTGCGCGAAGGCCTGGAACCACTCCTTGAAGAGTTCGGTGTCCATCTCGCCGAGCTTCGGCTTCGTGAAGTTCACCTTCCAGACGAGATAGGGGCGCTGCGACACGTCGATCGAGACGCGGGTGCAGGTTTCGTCCATCGGGATGATGGCCGTCGCATAGCGGCGGATGCCCTTGAAATCGCCAAGCGCGCGGCGCACGGCCTCGCCGATCACGATGCCGGTGTCCTCGGTCGTGTGGTGAAAGTCGATATGGAGATCGCCCTGCGCGCGGACCTTGAGATCGATCAGCGAATGGCGAGAGAGCTGCTCCAGCATGTGGTCGAGAAAGCCGATGCCGGTATCGACGTCATATTCACCCTGACCATCGAGATCGAGCGAGACGAAGACATTGGTCTCCTTGGTCTTGCGTTCGACGGTCGCTATGCGGCTTTCAGTCTCGGTCTGCATGGTTCCGGTCCGGTTGGCGCCCGCCTTTCATATGGCGGTACGCGGCAGCTTTTAACAGGCGGGGCAGGGGCCTTCCAGCGCAAAAGCCCGGTCCTGGCAATCGCCGCCCCCCGATCGGGGATTAAGTTTGCACTGCAATAACTTATGAGACGTTAACCAATATTTCCATGCGTTCCTCATGCAATACTTCAAGTTGTTCCGAAAAATCTTCGGAAGCAAGCAGCAAATCATTGATTCAAATGGTCTGTACTTGATTTTTATTGTGTAGCTCGAAAAGGATCACACCATATATGGTGGCGACTTTCCGCTGGCGCGTGCGGGTGCGAAGCGCCATATGAGGAGACCACAAAGCCGCAGGGAGGCCCCTCATGGCCTGGCAAAGCCGCCTCACCGCCGATCTCGCGCAGTTCATCGCCGAGCGCGATCACTTCTATTTCGGCAGCGCCAATGCGGCGGGGCGCCCCTATATCCAGCATCGCGGCGGCCCGAAGGGCTTTCTGAAAGTGCTCGACGAAAAGACGCTCGGCTTTGCCGATTTCGCGGGCAACCAGCAATTCGTGACGCTTGGCCACCTCGCCGAGAACGATCAGGTGTTCCTGTTCCTGATCGACTATCCGAACCGGCGGCGGGTGAAGATCAGGGGAAGGGCGCGGGCGATCGGCGACGATCCGGCGCTCACCCGCTCGCTCGCCGACCCCGATTACCGGGGCCGGGCCGAGCGCGCTATCCTGATCGAGATCGGCGAATGGGACATGAATTGCCCAAGCCATATCCAGCCGCGCTGGGACGCGGCCGACCTCAGCCCCGCCTTCGATCGGCTCGAACGGCGCATCCGTCAGCTCGAGGCGCAGGTCCGCGAGCTGGGCGGCGACCCCGGCGCGTTTCATTTGCCGGAGTGAGGCTGAGGCCGTCCCGGCCTTGACCCGCCGGTCCCGAGCGGCCACATGGTAGCGGCGGCCCCCGCCGGGGGCCCTTCAATTCCAAAGGACCGACATGACCTCCCCGCACGACCCCATTCAATGGCATGGCACGACAATCCTCTCCGTCCGCAAGGGCGGCAAGGTGGTGGTGGCGGGCGACGGCCAGGTCTCGGTCGGCCCGACCATCATGAAGGGCAATGCGCGCAAGGTGCGGCCGATCGGCCGGGGCGATGTGATCGCCGGGTTTGCGGGCGCGACGGCCGATGCCATGACGCTGTTCGAGCGGCTGGAAGCCAAACTCGAACAATATCCAGGCCAGCTCATGCGGGCCTGCGTCGAACTCGCCAAGGACTGGCGGACCGACAAATATCTCCGCCGTCTCGAAGCCATGATGATCGTCGCCGACGCGCAGACGACGCTGGTGCTGACCGGCAATGGCGACGTGCTGGAGCCCGAAGGCGGCGTGATCGGCATCGGCTCGGGCGGCAATTATGCGCTTTCGGCGGCCCGCGCGCTCGCCGACATGGATCTCACCGCCGAAGAGATCGTGCGCAAGGCGATGAAGATCGCCGCCGAGATCTGCGTCTATACGAACAACAACCTGACCGTGGAAATCCTCGACGCCGCCTGACGACCTTTATGAGGCGCGGTTTTCCCTCCTTCCTTCCGATACGGAGTTTTCCTTCCTCCCATGACCAGTTTTTCGCCGCGTGAAATCGTTTCCGAACTCGACCGCTACATCATCGGCCAGCGCGAGGCGAAGCGCGCGGTCGCCATCGCGCTTCGCAACCGCTGGCGCCGCCAGCAGCTGCCCGAGGACATGCGCGAGGAGGTGCTGCCGAAAAACATCCTGATGATCGGACCGACCGGCGTCGGCAAGACGGAAATCTCCCGCCGGCTGGCGAAACTCGCCGAGGCGCCTTTCCTGAAGGTCGAGGCGACGAAGTTCACCGAAGTCGGCTATGTCGGCCGCGATGTCGAGCAGATCATCCGCGATCTCGTGGAAATCTCGCTGTCGATGACGCGCGAGAAGAAGCGCAAGGACGTGCAGGCAAAGGCGCATCTTGCCGCCGAGAACCGCGTCGTCGATGCGCTGGTTGGCATCAATGCGAGCGATACGACGAAGGAGAGTTTCCGCAAGAAGCTCCGCAATGGCGAACTCGACGACAAGGAAATCGAGATCGAGGTTGCAGATGGCGGCAGCGGAATGCCGATGCTCGATATTCCCGGCATGCCCGGCCAGGTCGGCATGATCAATCTCTCCGACATCATGGGGAAAGCCTTTGGCGGGCGCACAAGGCCGCGAAAGATGCAGGTGCGCGACAGCTACAAGGTGCTGATCGCGGAAGAAAGCGACAAGCTGCTCGATCAGGAGGAGCTGACGCGCGAGGCGATCCGCGCCGTCGAACAGAACGGCATCGTCTTTCTGGACGAAGTGGACAAGATCTGTGCGCGTTCGGAAAAGATGGGCGGCGATGTGAGCCGCGAAGGCGTGCAGCGCGATCTCCTGCCGCTGATCGAAGGCACGACGGTCGCCACCAAGCATGGCGCGGTCAAGACAGACCATATTCTCTTCATCGCGTCAGGCGCCTTCCATATCGCCAAGCCCTCCGACCTGCTGCCGGAGCTGCAAGGCCGCTTGCCGATCCGCGTCGAGCTGAGCGCGCTGACAAAAGAAGATTTCAGGCGCATCCTCACCGAGCCGGAAGCAAGCCTCATCAAGCAATATGTGGCGTTGATGAAGACGGAAGACGTCACGCTGATTTTCACCGATGACGGTGTCGATGCGATCGCCGATATTGCGGCCTCGGTCAATTCGACGGTCGAGAATATCGGCGCGCGCCGCCTTCACACCGTGATGGAGCGCGTCCTCGACGAAATCAGCTTCGCCGCCGCCGACCGCTCCGGCGAGACGGTGACGGTCGACGAAGCCTATGTGCGCGAGCATATCGGCGATCTGACGAAGAACGCCGATCTGTCGAAGTTCATCTTGTGATCTTTACATCTCGCCGCTTGCGGCCGCTTCCATATAGCTCGTGTCGAGGCGGAACTTCACATTGTCCCCGTTGCCGATGATCGTGCCGTCGGCAAGCGCCACGCCGACATGGCCCTTGTCCTTCGCATCGGGGCCGAGAAGGCCGTGGCCGAAGGCAAAGCCCGTCGTGCTCTCGATCATGCCCGGCATGATCGGTCCGCCGAACACGGCCGCGCCTTCCGCCGCATCGTAGAAATAGGTCGTTTTCACCTGCCCGTCGAAATCGGCGAGATCGGTGCCGAGTACGCCCGCCATATATTCGCGTGCGGCGATGCCTTCGGCATCGTCCTTGCGCATCACGGCAAGCGTTTCATACCAGGCGCCGGCGAGCGCCTTGCCGAATTCCGGGTTCGCCTTCAGCACCTCGGTGTTGACGACCAGAATGTCCTGCACTTCGCCAGGCACTTGCGAGGAATCGAAAACCGACGTCACGCCCTTCATCTGGTTGAGCTGCGTCGTGGCGGGGTTCCAGGTGACGACGGCCTCGACGGCGGGCGTCGAGAAGGCGGCAACGAAATCCGCATCGGCGATATTCGCGGTCTCGATATCGGCCTCCGACATGCCCGCGCGCTCCAGCGCCAGCGCCAGCATGTAATGCGAGACGGAATATTGCACGAGATAGACCTTCTTGCCTTTCAGGTCCGCCATGGTCTTGCCTTCGCCCTTCACGAAGATCGCGTCATTGCCGTTCGTGTAGTCGCCGAGAATGATCGCCGTCGTGTCGACGCCGCCCGCAGCCGGAATGGTGAGCGTGTCCATCACCGTCGTCGCCACCGCATCATATTGACCGGCGGTGAACTGGTTGAGCGTTTCGATATAATCGTTGAGCGCGACGATCTCGACCTCGATGCCGTATTTCGCCGCCCATTTGTCCATGATGCCGGCCTTCTCGGCCCAGGCCCAGGGCGCATAGCCCGTATAGAGGCCCCAGACGAGCTTGAAACTCTTTTTCTCCGCCGCATCGGCGCTGCCTGTGAATGCGAGACTGAGAAAGATCGTCGCGGCAAGCGCGATGGCGCCTGCCCGCAGGAATGAGAAACGCTTCATCTGGTATCCTTTCACTGGTCAAACCTCGTCCGGCCACGCGGATGTCGCCCGCGCGAAATCTGGTCATCCCGGTGTTTCCTCTTTCTCGGAAGCGGCGCTCTTTTGTCAGGCGACCTGCTTCTCGCGGCGGCCGAAGGCTTCGGCCTGTTCCTCGCTTTCGGGCATTTCGAGTTCGCCCGCCTCGACTTTCTCGCGCAGATATCTGAAATAGCGCATGGTCTGCGTCACGAGATGGTCGCCCGCGCCATAGGTGGGATAGCGTTTCTCGCCCGTGATGAATTGCGGCAGGGGTGCCACCACCGTGTCGTAATCGAGCGAGCAGAAAAGGGGGAAGGAGAAGCGTTCTTCCGGCACGTTGCGGACGCGGTGAGGCGTTGCGATGAAGCGGCCATTGGTGAGAGCTTCGAGCATGTCGCCGATATTGATGACGAAGGCGCCTTCGACGGGCGGCGCGTCGATCCATTCGCCCTTCGCATTCATCACCTCAAGGCCCGGCGCCGTGACATGGAGAATGGTGAAGCACTCGAAATCGGTATGCGCGCTGATCCCCCATTCCGCATCGGCACGGGAAGGGTCGGCCGGGTAATGCACCATGCGAAGCTGCGAGGGCGGCTTCGTAAGCCATCGCTCGAAATAGTCTTCCGGCAGATCGAGGCCGAGCGCAAAACCGCGAAAGAGCGTGCGGCCGAGTTCCATCGCCGCCTCGTAATAGGCATAGACGTCGCGCCGCATCTCGGGCATGTCGGCCGGCCACTGGTTCGGGCCGAGCATCCGGTAGCCGATGATGTGATCGGGATCGTCCTCCGGCAGTTCGATCGAGAGATCGAAGGCTTCCTTCTTGTCCACCTTGGCCGGGCTGTTGCCGGTGTAAAAGCCTTCCTCGCCGGTCGGCACATAGCCGCGATGGGCGCGCGACTTGCCGATATAGAGGTCCATCTTCTCCTCGAGCGGCTTTGCGAAGAAGGCGGCCGCCCGCGCCTCGAGCGTCTCGATCAGGGCGCGCGGAATATTGTGACCCTTCACATAAAGAAAGCCGACATGGCTCGCCGCCCCGGCCATCGCGGCGGCGGCCTTGCGGCGCTCCGCGATGTCAGCGGAAAAGAGCGGGGCAATGTCGATAACGGGAATTTCGGTGAAGGCGGTTCCCTTCGCTTCCGTCGCACTCATCAAATGGCTCCATGTGCGGCATCGAGGAAAGGCTCGCCGCGAATATCCGTGATCTCCCAATGCCGCGTCAGCGGCTTGCCCTTTGTGTCCAGGTCATCCGTTTCGAGAAGATCGCCGGTGAGGGCAGGCGAAAGCGTCTTGCCTTCGCGGAAGGGCAGGGTCGAACGCTGGATGATCCAGCCCGCACTCGTCACCGCGCCCTGGGCAATCTCGCAATCGAGGAACTCCCGCGCCTGGGCGAGGTCGCGCGCGCCTGCGACACATTCCGAAAGCGAATGATGGGCAGGCGTGGCGGCAAGCCGCTCCCGCGCAAACATGAAAAGATGGCCATAGCGGAGGATGGCGCCCTTCGCGCCGGTTTCGCGGTCCTCGAGGCGCGCGCCCCAGACCATGCCACCTGCCAGCGGTTCGCGGTGCCAATGCTCGATATAGGGAATGTCCTTTCCCTCCTCGATCATCACATCGTCCTCGACCCAGAGGCGGCCCATATCCGAATAGACGGCCTGGGGCTGGAAATCGATGTCGCGGCGCCATTCGAACCAGCCATCCTCATGGACGAGTTCGCCGGCAAAGCCTTCCTGCCTTGCAAGCCATTCCATATGCACGGGCTTCAGGTCGGACAGGCAGGTGACGCCTGAAAAGGCCGGTGCACCATCGGGCTGACGGAGATCGAGATAGAGGCCGGGGCCCTGCAGCCAGTTCACGAAGGTGGTGCGGTCCTCGCGGCCATCCGGCCAGGCAATGAGCGAACGGCGCCAGAGGCCGGACAGGGAGCCAAGCGAGGGATCGGGCAGACGGGACGGGGCGAGGCCGGGCATGTTCATGGGCCCATGCTGCCGTCGGGCAGGTCATGCGCCTAGGCGCGAAATCTCAATGAGGGTCATATATCCGGTTTATGAGATGCCCGGAGCGAATCCGGCCGTGCTCCAGTATTCCCGGCGGGCGAATCCATTTTCGGCCCGTTTCGCCATCCGCGAGTCACGTCCTTGCGGCGCCATTCTCCAGGGGCGAGTCAGGCGCGCGGGCGGCGCTTGCGGGCCTTCAGCAGTGCCAGCAGCTTCTCGATCTCCACCGGCGTCATATGCGCAATGTCCTCGGCAAGAATGTTCGCCGCTTCCGTTGCCTGCGGGGCAAGGCCCGATGTGTCGATGACGATGCGCGGATGGGAAAGCCGCGCCAGCCGCTCAAGCTCCTCGGCCTCGTCCCAGATCACATTGAAATAGCCGATGATCGCCTGCACGAGCCGCCAGCTCGGGCGGCCGCGCTTCCCATGTTCCAGCGCCGAAAGATAGGCGGGCGTGATGCGGAGCGCGGCGGCCATCTCCTTCATGGTGACGCCGCGCGCGGCGCGCAGCTCGCGGAGCCTCCGGCCGAAAGGCGTCATCGCTTCTTCCTCAGCCAGAGATAGAAGGCGCCGCCGCCGCCATGCTTGGGGTGGGCGGGCTGGAAGCCCGAGACATGAAGCCGGAACTCGGCCTCGCCGAGCCAGCGCGGCACGGCGCTTCGCAGCACGCCCTGCCGCTCCGGCACTTCATAGAAAGTGCTGCCATGCAGCGTGTGCCGCGCATAGGGCGAGGCGCCCTTGCCGGTAATCACCAGCACGCAGCGCAGTCCGCGCCCCCGCGAACGGGCGATGAATTCGAGCAGCGCCCCATGGGCGCGCTCCTGGCTGAAGCCGTGAAGATCGATCGTCGCCTCGATCTCGATCTGGCCGCGAGCGAGCTTCTGCGAGGTGCGGCGCTCGAGGGGGCCGAGCGGCGGCGGCACGGCGGGCGGGCGGGGCTTTGGCGGCGGCACGAAAATCGCGGCAGATGCGGCAGATGTGGGAGAGGCGGGCGCGGCCTGCGTGGAAGCGGGCGGGGGCGGGGCGCCCTCGGCCGGTTCCGCCTTGCGCCCGCGTTTCAGGGGCGTCGCGTCCTTCATCGCCGCGCGCCAGAGCTTGCGCTCCTCGTCGGTGAGGCTCCGGCTGCGGCGGCGCGGTTTCAAATCCCTGTCCATCGCCGTCTGTCTCGCCCTGCCGGTTGCCGCCACTGCACTGGTTTAGGGCGCAATCGCCTTGGGCACCAGCGCGATCAATTCGCCTTCCGCCTTCATGCGGCCGGCAATCTCGCCCGCCTCGTCGCCCGAGCCGAAAAAGATGTCGCCGCGCTGGCGGCCCTTGATCGCGGAGCCCGTATCCTGCGCCACCATGAGGCGGGCCACCGGCACCACGTCCTGCCCATCCACTGTCGGATGCTCGGTGGTGAGCCAGAGCAGCGTGCCAAGCGGGTGATGCGAACGGTCGACGGCGAGGCTTCGTCCCGGCGTCAGGTTCGTGCCTTCGGCGCCCAGCGGCCCCAGATCCGCGTCGATATTCCTCAGGATACGGAAGAAAATATAGGACTTGTTTTCATGCGTCAGCGCACGGCCCTTGTCGGGCTGGCGCTCCATCCAGGCGCGGATCGTCTGCATCGACACTTCTTCCATGGTGAGCTCGCCGCGATCGACGAGAACCTTGCCGATGGATGTGTAGGGATGGCCGGTCTTGGCCGCGAAATTGAGACGCACGATCTCGCCCGTTTCGAGGCGGACGCGGCCCGAGCCCTGCACATGCAGGAAGAAGGCGTCGATCGGGCTTTCGAGCCATGCAATGGCAAGAGCGTTCGCATCGAGCGCGCCATTCTCGATTTCGGCGCGTGTGGGGAAATTGCCGCCGCCTTCCACCATGCGGAAGCCTGCGGGCGGTGCGAGCACCGGCGTCTGATAGGGACCATGCCGCGTCAGCGCGCCTTTCATCTCCGGCTCGTAATAGCCGGTGAGAAGCCCCTTCTCGGAGGGAAACCGGACGGGCACGAACCAGTGCTGGAAAAAGCCGCGCGCATTGGCGGCCGCCGCGCCCGTGCCGACCTGGGCCGCCGCCTCGCAGGCCGGCTGCCAGTCGCCTGCCGTGCCATAGAGCCGGTCGCCGCCTTTCGTATCGAGCGGCGCGGCGGCGGGGAGTTTGAGAATGCGTGCGCAGGAGCGTTTGAATGCCTCAAGCGCCGCCGACTGATCGTCGCTTTGCCAGCCGGCAAGATCGGCAAAGGACATGCGCTGCGGACCCGCCGCTTCCGCCCTCATGCCGGCACCGCCGCATCCCACAAGAAAGGCGGCCACTCCCGCCAGCAACACCGCGCCATGCCGTATGCCCATGACAGATCAGTCCGCCGCAGCGCCGGTTGCGACGAGCAGCCAGTTCGGGTCGCGGCTCCTCGCATCGCGCTCGAAAGTCCAGACATCCGTCACCTCGCGGATCGTCACGGGATCGCCTTCGAGCACCACACCATCCGCATTTCTGGTGCAGGAGGTGAGTTCGCTCTTGAAGGAGACGGTGAGGCGGATGCGCGTGCCGGAAATGGCCGCATCGGTGATCTTCGCCTTGCCGATGCCGACGAAATTCTGTTCGACGGTGAGGCCCTTCTTCTCGCGGTCCGTGATCGCTGCCTCGAAGCTCTTGAAAACTTCGGGGCTGAGAAGCGGCTTCAGCGTGTCGCGGTTGCCCGCGGCAAATCCCGTCACGATCATTTCATAGGCGGCGCGCGCGCCGGCCAGGAATTCATTGCCGTCGAAATAGCGGTCGAGGCTTGCGACCTGATCGAGCTTGCCCGCAAGCGCCGAGCCTTCATCCGCGATGCCGCGCCAGCGATAGGCGGCGGCAGGCGCGGCGAAGGGGTCGCCGGCGGCGTCGATCACTCGGTCGCGCGCCGCGCCCGCGTCGCGGTTGCGCGTCGGCAGCGTCACGACCTTGTCATTATCGGCAGGCTTGTCCACGGAATAGGGGTCATAGGGGGGCGGCTCATGCCCGGTCCGGCGGCCCAGCACGCTTCTGAGTTTCAGAAAGACGCCGACCGCAACGGCGAGCAGAATGAGATTGAGAAGTGTCACGCCGTCGTCCATTCGCTCGAGGAACCCTTACACAACCGACTCCCCCGCGGCTCTTGACCGCCGGGGGTGGCGGGCGGCATTGCTGCCGTCGATACCCGCCCGTTCTTGGCCGTTAAACTAGGGCATCGGAAGCGATTTTGCTACCTGAGCCGGAGAATGGAACGGATCGGGCCTTGCCGGATTTCCGCCAGATTTCCCCTGCAAATCATCTCTGCGGGTGACGCTTCTGCCCGCCGATCCGCCGGAATGAAGGGAATCCCCTTGCCGCTGCTCCTTTTTGCCATCTTCGTCGCCGTCCCGATCATCGAAATTGCGATCTTCATCGAGGTCGGCGGATTGATCGGGCTCTGGCCGACCATCGCCATCGTGCTCGGCACCGCGCTTGCCGGCGCGACGCTGATCCGCGTTCAGGGTTTCCAGACCTGGCGGCGGGCGGAGGAGGCGCTGCGGCGGGGCGAGCCGCCGCTTGCCGAGATGCTCGACGGGATATTCCTGCTGGTGGCCGCGCTGCTGATGGTGACGCCCGGCCTCTTTACCGACTGCATCGGCATCCTGCTCCTCATCCCGCCGGTGCGCCGCGCGGCCGGAATGCGGCTCGCCGCACGGCTTGCCCGCAGTGCCGATGTCCAGTTCCACATGCCGGGGATGCGCTCCGGTCCCGCGCCGGATGGCGCCTATCGCCACAGGCCGGGGCCTGTCATCGAGGGCGAAGCCGAGGAAATCGGGCCCGGCGCTGAGGAAAGCCCGCGCGAGGACTCGCCCTGGCGGCAATAGGCGGCAGCCTGCCGGTACCGCTCTTTCTTGTCCGGCCCGCCGTTCCATGATAGCCAGCAGCCTTCAAAAGACGCGCGACAGAACGAGGCTTCAATGTCGGATCAGGCCAGCAGCGGCAATCAGGGCGCACAGCTCCGGGTGCTTACCCAGTATGTGAAGGATCTTTCCTTCGAAAATCCGAACGCGCCGCAGAGCCTCGGTCCGGTTGAGGATCAACCTGCGATCAATCTTCGCGTCGATGTCGGCGTGAAGCGGATGAGCGAAACCGATTTCGAGGTGGCGCTCAAGGTTGGCGCGGAAGCGGCAACGAAAGACAAGCCGATGTTCATCGCCGAAGTCGAATATGCGGCGCTGTTCCGTCTCATCAACATTCCGCCGGCCGATCTCGAGGCCGTTCTCGTGGTCGAATGTCCGCGCCAGATTTTCCCCTTCGCGCGGCGTATCCTTGCCGATGTGACGCGGGATGGCGGCTTCCCGCCGCTGATGATCGACCCGATCGACTTTGTCAGCCTTTATCAGCAGCGCCGCGAGCAGATGGCGGCGCAGGTGGAAAACGCCGCCAAGCCGAACTGAGGCTCATTCCTTCGCAAGCGCCGTCCAGAGCGGTGTGCCGCCAAGACTTGCGATGAAGGCGTCATGCGCCTCGCGCTCGGCATCGGTGAGGCGCGGCGGCAGGGCGGCGGGGCGCGGTTCGCGCGCGGTGCGCCTTGCGCCGCCGCCCGCGCCTGCAACATCCGCCTGCAACACAAGGCCCGGCTGCCTTCCGCCCATCAGCTCCAGATAGACTTCCGCCAGAAGCTCGCTGTCGAGCAGCGCGCCATGCTTGGTGCGGCCGGAATTGTCGACATTGAAGCGGCGGCAGAGCGCATCGAGATTGTTCTGTGCGCCGGGAAACTTCTTGCGGGCAATGTCGAGCGTGTCGATGGCGCGCGACAGCGGCAGCGGCGCGCGGCCTGCCGCCTTCAGCTCCCAGTTGATGAAGCCCATGTCGAAGCTCGCATTATGGATGACGAGCGGATCGTCGCCGATGAAGGCGAGGAACTCGTCGGCGATCTCGGCGAATTTCGGCTTGCCGCGCAGGAATGCCGTCGAGAGCCCATGCACCTGATAGGCGCCATCGGGCATGTCGCGCTCGGGATCGATATAGGTGTGGAAGGTCCTGCCCGTCGCCACATGATTGAAAAGCTCGAGGCAGCCGATTTCGACGAGGCGGTGCCCGTCCTGCGGGCTCAGGCCCGTGGTTTCCGTGTCGAGCACGATTTCGCGCATCTGTCTTTTCCCGTATCGCCCGCGCCTTCCCCCGAAGGCGTTGTTACGAGTCTCGCCTATTCGCGCGCAAAATGGAACGATCCATCTTCGCCGATCCGCCCGCCCGGATTCCAGGCGACTTCCCAGATGTGATTGTCGGGATCGGCGAAATAGCCGGTATAGCCGCCCCAGAAGGCATCCTGACCGGATTTCAAAATGCGCCCGCCCGCGGCTTCGGCCTCCGCGAGCACAAGATCGACCTCATGCTTCTCGCGCACATTATGGGCGAGGGCGACGCCGGAAAAACCTTCGCCATAGGGCGCGACCTTCGCATCTTCCGCCAGCGCCTCCCGGCCGAACAGCGCAAAGACGATGCCGCCGCACTGGAAGAAGGCGACGCTTTCATTGCTCTGGCGCAGCGCCTTCCAGCCCAGCCTTTCGTAGAAGGCCCTTGCGCGCGCGACATCCGAAACGCCGAGCGTGATGAAGCTGATGCGCTGTTCCATGCGCTGTCCTTCCTATTTCGTGCCTATTTCGTGGCGGCGAGACGCTCCTTCAGAACCTTGCCCTCGCGCGTCTTGAGAGCTTCGACGATCGCCGCCACCTGAGCACGGGCATGATCGAGCCCCTTGTCGCTTTCGACGATGAAATCGGCGCGCTTGCGCTTTTCGGCGTCGGGCACCTGCTTGGCGTGAATGGCGGCGAATTTCGCTTCGTCCATGTCGGGCCGCGCGAGCACACGCGTCTTCTGGAGATCATAGGGCGCCGAAACCACGACGACCACATCGACGCGCGTCTCGCCGCCCGTTTCATAGAGAAGCGGGATGTCGAGCACGACCATATGCGCGCCCGCTTCCATATGCTCGCGCAGGAAGTTCATCTGGGCCTCGCCGACCAGCGGATGGACGATCGCTTCGAGTTTGCGCATCTCGTCGGGAAGACCGAGGACACAGCGCGACAATGCCTTGCGGTCCACCGCGTCGTCGACAATCGCCGAAGGAAAGGCGGCGCGGATCGGCTCGCCCGCCTTGCCGCCCTTTTCATAGAGCTTGTGGACGGCGGCATCCGCGTCATAGACCGGCACGCCGAGCGCGCGGAACATTTTTGCGGTTTCCGATTTTCCCATCCCGATGGAACCCGTCAGGCCGACAAGCAGCATCTCTTTCTCCCTATTTGCCAGCGATATCGGCAAGCACGAGGCGGCGCAGCTCTTCCGTCACCTCGGGCCGCACACCGAACCAGGCTTCGAAGCCCGGCACCGCCTGATGCAGCAACATGCCAAGCCCGTCGACCGTCTCATGGCCGGCTTCGCGGGCGCGGCGGAGGAGGCCTGTTTCGAGCGGCGTGTAGACGATGTCTGTGACGAGCGCCGTTTGCGGCAGCGGCGAAAGGTCGATCTCGACGTCGTTCTCGCCCTTCATGCCAAGCGTCGTCGTGTTGACGAGAAGGCCGGCGCCTTCAAGCGCCTTTGCCGTTTGCGCGGCAGGTATGACCCTTGCGGATTTGAGGCCGATTTCCTCGATCAGCGCCTCGGCGCGGCCCGCCGTGCGGTTGACGATGCGGATTTCCGGCGCGCCTTCATCCTCAAGCGCGGCGGCAATGGCGCGCGCCGCGCCACCCGCGCCAAGGATCACGGCGGGGCCCTTGTCCGCCCGCCACCGGGCAGCGCGGTCCTTCAGATTGGCGATGAAGCCATAGCCATCCGTGTTGCGGCCTTCGAGGCCGCCATCGGCAAGCGTGACGATGGTGTTGACCGCCTTGAGGCGGCGGGCCATGGCATCGTGCCGCCCCAGCGCGGCAAAGGCCACTTCCTTGTGCGGTACGGTGACATTGGCGCCGATATATCCGAGGGCCTGGAGATTGCGGATCGTCTCGCCGGCGCCATCGGGCGCGACGGCGAAGCGGACATATTCCGCATCCTCGATCCCATATTCCGCAATCCAGTGATTATGAATGAGGGGCGAGCGCGAATGGGCGACGGGCCAGCCGATGACGCAGACTCTTCTTGTCATGCGCGGACCACTCCGTTGCGGCGAAGTTCGGCAAGGAGCGGCAGCATGGGAAGCCCCAGGATCGAGAAGTAATCGCCCTCGATCCTGTCGAAGAGCTGAACGCCCGGCCCTTCGAGCTGATAACAGCCGACGCTCTTCATCACCATGCTGCCGGTCTCGGCAAGATAATGATCGAGGAAGCGATCCGAAAACGCGCGCATGGTGAGAACCGCGCGCGCGGAATGGCGCCAGACCGTGGCGCCGTCCTTCACAAGCACGAGGCCCGAGTGAAGAATATGCGCGCGGCCGCGAAATTCGGTGAGGTTTGCGCGCGCCTCGCTCATGCTTTTCGGCTTGTCATAGCGTTTGCCCATGCAGGACAGGATCTGATCCGCGCCGATCACAAGCGCGCCGGGAAATCTTGCCGATACGGCAAGCGCCTTTTCTTCCGCAAGTTTCAGCGCGAGTGCATCGGTCGCGGCATCGCGCTCAAGATCGCCTTCAGCGAATCCGGCCTTGATCGCATCTTCATCGGCGCGCGAATCCACCGCCTCGAATTCGAGTCCGGCATTGCGCAGCAGCGTCTGGCGCACCGAACTTGCCGAAGCGAGAATGAGTTTCGTGCTTTCCGCCGTTTCCGTCATGGCAATCAACCCGCGCGCTGGCGCTCATTATAGAGATTGAGCACGGCGGCCGCCGTTTCCTCGATCGAGCGGCGCGTGACATCGATCACCGGCCAGCCATTCTTGGCAAAGAGACGGCGCGCGAAGGTAATTTCCTCGGCAACCGCATCGGGCGCCACATAATCCGTGTCGGTATTCTCGTGCAGCGAAAGAAGGCGGTTCTTCCTGATTTGCACCAGGCGATCGGGACTTGTCGTCAAGCCGACAATCAGCGGCTGCGTCGCCGTTTCGAGGTCGGCAGGCAGGGGCACATTGGGCACGATCGGAATATTCGCGGCCTTGATGCCGCGATTTGCCAGATAGATGCAGGTCGGCGTCTTCGAGGTACGGCTCACGCCGAGAAGAATGATATCGGCATCGTTGAGATCGCCGGCGGATTGCCCGTCATCATGGCTCATCGTGTAATTCAGCGCCTCGATGCGGCTGAAATATTCCGCATCCATCGTGTGCTGAGAGCCGGGCTTGTGCGAGCTTTCCTTGCCGAGATACTGGCCGAGCGCCTTCATCGCGGGATCGAGCACGGAAATGCAGGGCGTCTGCAATTCGGCGCAGCGTTTTTCGAGCCGCCCGCGCAGCTCGTCATTGACCATGGTGAACATCACGATGCCAGGCGCATTCTCGATCTCGCTGAGCACGCGCTCGAGCTGCTTCGGGCCCCTGACCAGCGCATAGACATGTTCCACGGGCCGCGCGTCCTCGAACTGGGCGCAGGCGGCGCGCGCGACCATGTTCAGCGTTTCGCCGGTCGCATCCGATACGAGATGGAGATGGAATACGCGCTTGCTCGACATGTCTTTCCTCTTGGCCGGCGGAATTCCGCCGCGGCTCGCAAAACTATCGGGGAGGCAGGGGAGAGGCCAATTCTTTTTCCGCAAGCCGCATAACAGAAGGGCGGCATATATGAAGCCTGCTTGTGGATAGCTGTGATTAACGGTGAGAAAGGGCTCGCATCGCGGCGGTACTACCGGGCCATACCCGTCATTCGGATTCGCTGCCCCGATCGATGAGTCCGCTGGAAAAGTCGAGGCGCTGCTTGCGGAAAACGGGTATGGCCGCGGCCGGGGGCGGCGGGGGCTCACTTGTCCCCGTTATTAACCGGGCGGCAATTTCCATCATCCACATGGCAAGTCCCTGCGTAACAAGGCGTGACCGATTGCCGGGCTGCAATCGTCAACAGGCTGTGGCATAGAGGGCGGGTTGCGGTGCCGTCTGGCGCGGCTTGTGGATGAAACCGGATAAAAGAATGATCCCCGCCATCCACAGCCATCTACCACTATCCACTACTTTCAAGACTCTTCTATAGAGATAGGAAAAGAACGAGTGAGCGATCGAAAGGCTCCCGAGAAGAAGCTTCTCAAGGCCCTTGCAGGCGAGAAGACCGATAGTCCGCCCATCTGGCTGATGCGCCAGGCCGGACGCTATCTGCCGGAATACCGCAAGGTGAGGGCAGAGGCAGGCAGCTTTCTCGATCTTTGCTATTCGCCGAAGCTCGCGGAAGAAGTGACGCTCCAGCCGATCAGGCGTTATGGCTTCGATGCGGCGATCCTCTTTTCAGATATTCTCGTGGTGCCTGATGCGCTCGGCCAGAAGGTCGCCTTCAAGGAGGGCGAGGGGCCGGTTCTCGACCCCGTGACGGATTCGGCAGGCATTGCTGCGCTCGGCAGCCCTTCGGGCGTCAAGGCGGCGCTCGCGCCGGTCTATGAGACGGTTTCGCGGCTGAAGCAGAGCCTGCCTGCCGATGTCACGCTGATCGGCTTTGCCGGCGCGCCCTGGACGGTTGCGACCTATATGGTCGGCGGCCGCGGCAGCCCGGATCAGGCAGCGGCGAAGCTCCTTGCCTATCGTGAGCCCGATACATTCCAGAAGCTCATCGACATTCTGGTCGAGGCAACCGTCGAGCATCTCTCGGCGCAGGTCGAGGCAGGCGCCGAAGCCCTCCAGATCTTCGATACCTGGGCGGGCTCCCTGCCGGAACTTTCCTTCGAGCGTTTTGCGCTCAAACCGGCCAGGGCGATCCGGGCGAAGCTCAAGGCGCGGTTTCCGCATGTGCCGGTGATTGCCTTCCCGCGCGGGGCGGGCGGCATGGCGGAGCATTATTTCCGCGAGACGGGCGTCGAGGGCTTGAGCCTCGATACAGGCGTCTCGCCCCTTGTGGCGCGGGACAGGCTCCAGCCCATCGGTTGCCTCCAGGGCAATCTCGATCCCCTGCTCCTCGTGGCCGGCGGGGCGGAAATGCGGGCCCAGGCGGCCCATATTCTTGAGGCGCTGGGGCATGGGCCCTTCATCTTCAATCTCGGCCACGGCATCGTGCCGCAGACCCCGCCGGAGCATGTCGGCGAGCTTGTCAGGCTGGTAAAGGACTTCGGGGCATGACGAAAAGGAAAGTTGCGATCATCCTTTTCAATCTCGGCGGGCCGGATGGCCCGGCGGCGGTGGAGCCCTTCCTGTTCAACCTGTTCAACGATCCGGCGATCATCCGCGTGCCGAACCCGATCCGCTGGCTGATTGCCAAGATCGTCTCGAAGCGCCGGGCGCCGGTGGCAAGGGAGATCTATGCCGAGCTTGGCGGCGGTTCGCCCATCGTGCCGCTGACCGAAGAACAGGGCCGCGCTTTGGAGGCCGCATTAGCCGGCGGCGAGTCCGATTATCGCACCTTCATCGCCATGCGCTATTGGCACCCCTTTGCGGATGAGGCAGCCGCCGCCGCCAAGGCCTGGGGTGCCGATGAATTGGTGCTGCTGCCGCTCTATCCGCAATATTCGACCACCACGACCGAGAGCTCGCTGCGCGACTGGGAGCGGGCTGCGGCCAAGGCCGGGCTTGCCGTCCCGGCAAGGTCGGTCTGCTGTTACCCCACCGAACAGGGTTTCGTTGCTGGCTATGCCTCGCTTCTGAAACAGGCGATTGCCCAGGCGGGTGGCCATGAGGGCTGGCGTGTGCTGCTTTCCGCCCATGGGCTGCCCAGGAAAGTGATCGAACAGGGCGATCCCTATCAGGCGCAGGTCGAACAGAGCTGCCGGGCCATTGTCGAGGCGACGGGGATTGAGGGGCTCGACTGGCTGACCACCTATCAGAGCCGGGTCGGGCCGCTCGAATGGATCGGGCCTGCGACGGACACGGAAATCGAGCGGGCGGGCGCCGAGGGCAAGAGCCTCATCGTTCTGCCGGTCGCCTTCGTCTCCGAACATTCCGAAACGCTCGTCGAGCTCGACAAGGAATATGGCCATCTGGCGCGGGAAAGCGGCGTCCCGAACTACATAAGGGTGCCGGCGCTCGGCACGGAACCTCAATTCATTCAAGGACTTGCCCGTCTCGTCCGCGAGGCGATGGGCCGCGACACGATTCTCTGCCCGGAAGATGCGGAAGGCCATGTCTGCATCCGCAATGCCGGTCTCAGGACGATCCGCGCCTGAAGAAAAGCCAGTAAAGGAACAAGAAGAAGATGGATTTTCTTGCCGGTTACTATGTCTGGATCAAGGCGCTTCACATCATTTCGGTGATCTTCTGGATCGCCGGCATGGCCTATCTGCCGCGTCTCTTCGTCTATCACGCCGAGGCAAAGCCCGGTTCGGAGACCTCGGAGCTTTTCAAGGTGATGGAGCGAAGGCTTCTCAGGGGCATCATCAACCCCTCGATGATCGCCGCCTTCCTGTTCGGCGGATTGATGCTGGCGCTCAATCCCGCGCTTTTCTCCGACCACTGGATGCAGGTGAAGCTCGTTCTGGTGCTTGGGCTCGGGGGCATCCACGGCGCCTTTTCGCGCTGGCGGCGGGATTTCGAGCGGGACGAGAACCGCCGCCCCGCCCGGTTCTACCGCATCGTCAACGAGGTGCCGCTCGTGCTCGTCATCTTCATCGTGCTGCTCGCGGTCCCGAAGCCCTTTTGAGGTCAGAGTCACGCCACAGATGCAGGCTTTCGTTTGGCAACATCTGCGTGAAGAGCATCAAGGTTCATCACGAATGAAAATGTCAGTTGGCCAGACTTTGAAATTTCTGCGAGTACGTCCTTTTTGGTACGCAAATAAACTTCGTTTCCGTCTGAGCAGATAAAGCGTTTGGGCATTTGACCAGGTGTGATTTCAGTAAACTTCTCTCGCAGATTGTTCAGGGAGTTTCTGACTTTTTTGACTGAGACGCCCTTATCAAGCAGATGTTTCACAGTCCGTAGCAGAACCACATCCGCAAACTCGAATTCTCTCATGCGTCCCCGACCACGGCGTCCAGCGACTGCGGGAGTCACGATTTCCATCCGGCAGAGATAGTCAATCATCTCCTCTGAGAGGTTGGTCCAAACGCTCACCTGACGCAGCGTAAAGCGTGATTCGTCGGTCAATGGACTGTCCATTACTTCTAATTTCAAGCGAACTTAGAAGTAATACCCGAAATATTACCTATGGTTAAGGTAAATTATCGACCTACTATATTTGGTGAATTTTGAAGGAACTGACGCATGATGTAGCGTCATTTTTCTCAGAGGAACTTCTGAGTGCGAGCCTCGCAGCCGACCTTGGACGGGATGAGCTGCGAGGCATCGCTGATGTAACGATCTCGGAGACATACGAATATGAGCAAGACGTCACCGTGGCATTCTATCAAGCAGAATGTTCACCACAACAACACCTCATGCAAAACCGGCAACAATATCGAGCCGGAGAACCTGAGGTCGGGGACCGGCGGGAAGCCGCTGTGCAAAGAATGCGAGCGCCTCAAATAGGCGTTCGCGAATGCTAAAGATGGAGGCGGATCACAATATCGGTTCGCCTCCAGCCTTTTTGAGGCATGCGGGAGCTTCGGCCAATTTCCGTTGAAATCCCGGAGATTGATCTTTATATGAGAATGAAGCCGGGTTTCTTCCGGCGGCCTTCCTTGAGTTCTTTCCCGGCGGTGGAATGCGGTCCTTCCTTTGGAGGGGCGGCCCGCAAGCCGGAGGACCCCCGCACAAGACGGACCGGGCGATGTGACCCGGCCCCGGCGGCGACGGAAAGCAGATTTCCCGACAGCCATCATCATTCCGCCCGATAGATTTTCTATCCTTCCCTCAAGACAAAGATTTCCCCTCCCCCGCGAAACGGCCCGAAGCTCGGAAAAGCTCAATCCAAGGCCCGCCGGGACCGGAAACCCCAAAGAAAGACCGACCACGCCGATGACGCAGATCAAGCTGCAGGACCTCAAGGCCAAATCCCCGACCGAGCTGCTCGCGCTTGCCGAGGAACTCGAGGTCGAGAACGCCTCCACGCTCAGGACGCAGGACATGATGTTCGCGATCCTGAAGCAATATGCCGAGAAGGGCGTCGACATCATCGGCGAGGGCGTGGTCGAGGTGCTGCCGGACGGTTTCGGCTTCCTGCGCTCGCCGGAAGCGAATTACCTGCCGGGCCCCGACGACATCTATGTCTCGCCCTCGCAGATCCGCCGCTTCTCGCTGCGCACCGGCGACACGGTGGAAGGCGAGATCCGGAGCCCCAAGGATGGCGAGCGCTATTTCGCGCTGCTCAAGGTCAATACGATCAATTTCGAGAGCCCGGACAAGGCGCGCCACAAGGTCCATTTCGACAATCTGACGCCGCTCTATCCGGACGAGAAGCTCGAGATGGAGGTGGACGATCCGACGCTGAAGGACCGCTCCGCCCGCCTCATCGACATCGTGGCGCCGCTCGGCAAGGGCCAGCGCGGCCTCATCGTCGCGCCGCCCCGCACCGGCAAGACGGTGCTTCTCCAGAACATCGCCCATTCGATCACGACCAATCACCCGGAATGCTATCTGATCGTGCTGCTGATCGACGAGCGGCCGGAAGAAGTGACCGACATGCAGCGCTCGGTGAAGGGCGAGGTCATCTCGTCCACCTTCGACGAGCCGGCGACGCGCCATGTCCAGGTCGCCGAAATGGTGATCGAGAAGGCGAAACGCCTTGTCGAACATGGCCGCGACGTCGTGATCCTGCTCGACTCGATCACCCGTCTCGGCCGCGCCTACAACACGGTCGTGCCCTCGTCGGGCAAGGTGCTGACGGGCGGTGTCGATGCCAATGCGCTGCAGCGCCCCAAGCGTTTCTTCGGCGCGGCGCGCAATATCGAGGAAGGCGGTTCGCTCACCATCATCGCGACCGCGCTGATCGATACCGGCAGCCGCATGGACGAAGTCATCTTCGAAGAATTCAAGGGCACGGGTAACTCGGAAATCATTCTCGACCGCAAGATCGCCGACAAGCGCGTCTTCCCGGCGATGGACATTCTCAAGTCCGGCACCCGCAAGGAAGAGCTGCTGGTCGAGAAGGGCCAGCTCTCCAAGATGTATGTGCTGCGCCGCATCCTCAATCCGATGGGCACGGTCGATGCCATCGAATTCCTGATCGACAAGCTCAAGCAGACGAAGAACAACGCCGAGTTCTTCGACAGCATGAATACCTGAGCGGAAAGCGTCCGGTCCCCGTGTCTAGGGGACCGGATCGGCTGCCGTTGTTACGGCACCAGCACGCTTGCGCCCACCGTCTTGCGGCCCTCGAGGTCGATATGGGCGCGGGCGGCTTCGGCAAGCGAGTAGCGCTGCTTCACTTCGATCTTCACAGCGCCCGACTTCACCACGGCGAAAAGATCGTCCGCCATTTCCTGAAGCGCGGTGGGCGATTTCGCGGCGTAGTGATACATGGTCGGCCGCGTGACATAGAGCGAGCCCTTCTGGGCGAGGATGCCGAGGTTCACATCCGTGACCGGGCCCGACGCATTGCCGAAGCTCACGAGAAGGCCGAGTGGTGCCAAGCAGTCGAGCGAGGAGATGAAAGTCGATTTGCCGACGCCGTCATAGACGACGGGGAGTTTCTTGCCGCCGGTAATTTCGAGCACCCGCTTTGCGACATCTTCCTTCGTGTAGTCGATCACATGATCGCAGCCATGGGCGCGGGCAAGCGCGGCCTTCTCCGCCGAACTCGTGGTGCCGATAACGGTGGCGCCCAGATGCTTTGCCCATTGGCAGGCGATGAGGCCGACGCCGCCCGCCGCTGCATGCCAGAGGATCGTCTGGCCCTTTTCGACCTTGAAAGTCTGGCGAAGCAGGAATTGCGCGGTGAGGCCTTTCAGCATCATGGCGGCGGCTTCTTCATGGCTGATGCCGTCCGGTACTTTGACGGCGCTTGCGGCAGCGACATTGTTTGCTTCCGCGTAAGCGCCGATCGGGCCAGACGCATAGGCCGCGCGGTCGCCCGGTTTGAACTGCGTCACGCCTTCGCCGACAGCTTCGACGACGCCCGATGCTTCCATGCCGATGCCGGAGGGAAGGGGAACGGGATAGAGGCCCGAGCGGTGATAGGTGTCGATGAAATTGACGCCGATCGCCTTCGCCCGCACCGTGATCTCGCCGGGCTTCGGGCTGCCGAGGTCCACCTCGCGCAGCGCCATTGCCTCCGGTCCGCCGGTCCTTTCGATGCGGATCGCCTTTATCTTCGTCATTGAATTTTCTCCCTGTTCTTTTTTCTTCCGGTGGATCAGCGGCGCGCGAGCGCAAGCGCTGCGCCCGAGGCGACGAGCACGCTGCCGGTGATCCTGTTTCTGATTTTCTGTGCGCGCGGGCCTTTCAGATAAGGCGCGAGCTT